>JBFGFW010000114.1:0-7206 GCA_041579395.1 Sulfitobacter sp. | reverse complement strand
CGTGACAGTGGAATCCTGCGCTTGTCTTCGATGGCTTGAAACAGTTTTTCCGCAGATCTTTCGCCCCAGCCTTCGCGGTTTTTCAGTTGTTGCATGCCCGATCCGTATCGATCCCGCAGGGTAAAGATGTCAGCCGGTTCCGCGATCCAGCCGTCGGCATGGAATTGTTCAACCTGTTTTGACCCCAGCCCGTCGATATCAAACGCCGCACGAGAGACAAAATGCTTCAATTTCTCAACAGCTTGCGCAGGGCAAATCAATCCGCCCGAACAGCGCCGCACAGCATCGCCCGGCTCGCGGATGGCCGCGCTGCCGCATTCGGGACAGGTGGTGGGAAACTCGAATGGTATTGCGGTGTCGGGCCGTTTCGCCAGATCGACGTCGGCGATTTTCGGGATCACATCGCCTGCCCGATATACCTGAACCCAGTCGCCGATGCGTATGTCTTTGCCTTCACGGATGGCGCTGCCTTTGCTGTCCAGCCCTTTGATGTAGTCTGCGTTGTGCAGCGTCGCATTTGAGACGACGACGCCGCCCACAGTTACCGGCCTAAGCCGTGCCACCGGCGACAGCGCCCCGGTGCGCCCGACCTGAATGGTTATGTCCTCCAACGTGGTCCAGGCCAATTCCGCAGGGAACTTGTGCGCGATGGCCCATCGCGGCGTGGTCGATCGGAATCCAAGCCGTTCCTGCAAGGCAAGATCGTTCACTTTGTACACGACGCCGTCGATGTCATAGCCCAGCGTGGCCCGCTGCGCCTCGATCTCGCGATAGTGCTGCAACAGGGCGTCGCGCGTATGACACAAAGCTGTCAGCGGATTGGTCGCGAACCCAAGTGCGTTCAACCGCTTGATGGCGTCATATTGGGTTTCCGCAAGCGGTTCCGACACTGCGCCCCAGGCATAGGCGAAAAATTTCAGCGGGCGGGCGCGGGTAATCTCCGCGTCTAGCTGGCGCAAGGACCCTGCTGCCGCATTGCGCGGATTGGCAAAGACTTTGATTCCCTGCACGCGCTGGCGTTCGTTCAGCGCATGAAAATCGGCGTGGCTCATATAGACTTCGCCGCGCACCTCCAGAATATCCGGGGCGCCGGTCAACCTCTTTGGAATGTCCGTGATCGTGCGCGCATTCGCGGTGACGTTTTCACCGACCGCACCATCGCCACGGGTGGCCGCCTGCACCAAAGCGCCCTTTTCATAGCGCAATGACAGCGACAGCCCATCGATCTTGGGTTCCGCGGTATAGGTCAGCGCGGTGTCGGCAGTCAGGCCCAGATATTTGCGGACCCTGCCGTCAAATTCCAGAACCTCCGTATCGTCAAACGCATTGCCCAAAGAGAGCATCGCTACCGCATGGGAGACCTTTGCAAAACCCTCGGAAGCGGCGACACCAATTTTTCCTGTTGGGCTGTCGGGCCGCTTTAAATGGGGAAATGCCGCTTCAATCGCTTCATTGCGCCGCTTGAGGTTGTCATATTCCGCATCGGAAATCTCGGGGGCGTCCTGCCCATAATAGGCAAGGTCGGCTTTCGCCAAAATGACAGCAAGCCGCGCCAATTCTGCCGCGGCTTGTTCTTCGGTCAGGTCTTGAACTGCGATGTCGTTTGTCAAAGATCTGCCCCAGTCTGTTACCTCGTCTGGGGCATAAATACGCAGCGAACCTAGTCAGGTCTAGCGGATTTGATCCGCCGCGTCCTAGACACCCACGGCAATCTTGTGCGGCACCTTCATCGATGCGGGATTTGGATCCCGCAGCACATATCCGCGCCCCCACACCGTTTCGATATAGTTTTCGCCCCCTGTGGCCGTGGTCAATTTCTTGCGCAGCTTGCAGATGAACACGTCAATGATCTTGAGTTCCGGCTCGTCCATGCCCCCATATAGATGGTTCAGGAACATTTCCTTGGTCAATGTCGTCCCCTTGCGCAGGCTCAGCAGTTCGAACATCTGATATTCCTTGCCGGTCAGATGGACAGATTTGTCATCGACCGTGACCGTCTTGGCATCCAGGTTCACCGACACCTGTCCGGTCTGGATGACCGATTGCGAATGTCCTTTCGACCGGCGGATAATCGCGTGAATACGCGCCACCAGTTCTTCACGGTGAAACGGCTTGGTCAGGTAATCGTCGGCACCAAACCCGAACCCCTTGATCTTGTCTTCGGTGTCGTCAGATCCGGACAGGATCAAAATCGGCGTCTCGACCCGGCTTAACCGCAATTGGCGCAGAACTTCATGCCCGTTGATGTCTGGGAGATCCAGATCCAGCAGAATAAGATCGTAATCGTAAAGTTTTGCCAGATCGATCCCTTCTTCACCCATGTCCGTGGCATAGGTATTCAGATTTGCATGATTCA
This sequence comes from Sulfitobacter sp., assembly GCA_041579395.1. Taxonomy (GTDB): domain Bacteria; phylum Pseudomonadota; class Alphaproteobacteria; order Rhodobacterales; family Rhodobacteraceae; genus Sulfitobacter. The sequence continues at coordinate 4,850 of JBFGFW010000114.1, read as the reverse complement.
GCATCATCTCAATGCTTTTCGACGTCGTGGGATCATCTTCCACCAGCAATACACGCATTCAGCTTCTCCGCTCGGTTGGGTTGGATATAGACCGTACCGTGAACACTATTCCTTAATCACACGTTAATGATGTTAAACTTAGAGGAAAGCAACTTAAAGTTGTCTGTATTTTTGTAAAGCTGTCGCACGCAGGGCAGCTTCGCCATGCTCTGACACGGCACGGACCCATTCGGTAAACTCCTCTACACTGATCTGATACCGCTCAAGTGCCTCTTTTTGCGTGAGTAATCCATAGACTACACCCCGCACCACGGCCGCCTTGCGCGACGCGACCCATCGCTGAGTATCACGTGCAGGCAAATCGGCCTGACTGAAAGTCGACCCATCCGGCAACGTGACCGCGCGCGGTCCCATGACTTTCTTCAAATACATAACTCTCACCCAACACTGATATGGGTAACAAACTGCGCGCAGCAGGCTTAAAGACAAATGAAGTGTGCCCCTTGAGAGTAGGACGCATTTTCATATATTACGCATCAAACCTCCCGGAGAATGTTCATGCCGCTCGATCGCACGCCGCCGATAAACTCATTGGGCTTCGCCAAGCCCCCGGCCGACACGCGTGTCGTTGTGGCCATGTCAGGTGGGGTCGACAGTTCGGTCGTGGCCGCGATGCTGGCTGAAGAAGGCTATGACGTCGTGGGCGTGACGCTGCAGCTTTACGACCACGGTGCCGCACTGGCGCGCAAGGGGGCGTGCTGCGCTGGCATCGACATTCACGACGCGCGGCGTGTCGCCGAAACCATGGGGTTCCCCCACTACGTCCTGGATTACGAAAATGTCTTCAAGGACGCGGTCATCGATGAATTCGCCGACAGCTATCTTGGCGGGGCAACCCCGGTGCCCTGCATCCGCTGCAACGAGCGGGTAAAGTTCAAGGACCTGCTTGAGACCGCCAAGGATCTTGAGGCGGATTGCATGGCCACAGGTCACTATATCCAGCGCAAAATGGGCCCGGACGGCGCGGAACTGCATTGCGCGGCCGACGCCAACCGGGATCAAAGCTATTTCCTGTTTTCCACCACGCCGGATCAGCTCGATTATCTGCGCTTTCCCTTGGGCCATCTGCCCTCCAAGAACGACACGCGTGCGCTGGCGGCCAAATACGGTCTCAGCGTTGCAGAAAAGCCCGACAGCCAGGATATCTGCTTTGTGCCCAACGGCGACTACGCCGCGGTGATCCGCAAGCTGCGGCCCGAAGCGGCCAATCCCGGCGACATCGTGGATGCGGATGGCGCGGTTCTGGGGCGACATGATGGCGTGATCAATTATACAATCGGGCAGCGCCGCGGTCTTGGCATCGGCGGGCTGGCGGATCCGCTCTATGTGGTCAAGCTGGATGCGGACAAAGCGCAGGTGGTGGTGGGGCCAAAATCGATGCTGGCAACCCGCACGGTACCCTTGCGCGAAATCAACTGGCTGGGTGATGCGCCTCTCACCTCGAAAACTGAATGGCCGATCGCGGTCAAAGTGCGCTCCACGCGCCCGCCCATCGATGCGATTTTACGCCCCCTGACGGCTACCACCGCCGAGGTTGAATTGCTGACGCCCGAAGAAGGTGTCTCGCCAGGGCAGGCCTGCGTCTTTTATGATCCGGACAGTTCGCGAATTTTTGGCGGCGGTTGGATCCACAAAGGTTGATCCCGAGGGATAAATCGCTTCCAAATGGATTAAAATCCTGGGGAGTTTGAGGGGCAAAGCCCCTCATCGCGGTCGCTTACTGCACGTTCATACCCGCCAATACCGCCCGCGCCGCCCGCAGACCGGGGGCCTCGCCGCCTTGCCCCAACCTCTCCAGCGTCAGTGCCATCGCCGCGTTCTGCGCTTCGGGGGCCGCCAATACACCGGCCAAACCCTTTGCGATCTTGTCGGGCACACAGTCCGGCCCCAGAAATTCAGGCACGACGCGGGTATCCGACACCAGATTGACCAGGGTCACGGTATCAATCAGCGCCATCGCCTTGATCAACCTGAAGCTCAACCAGTTCATCGAATAGGCGATGACCATCGGTGTCGCGGCGGCAGCCAGCTCCAATGATACGGTGCCCGATGCGGCCAGCGCCAAATCGGACGCCCGGAAAGCGGCGCGCTTTTGCGCTTGTGCGGCGTCGCGAGACATCTCGCGGGGATCCAGAATGATCGGCGCAGAAGTCCAGTTTTGCGTGGCTTCAATCACCGCACCGGCCACCGGGCCCGCCGCAGGTATCACCACGCGGAGCGCGGGAAGATCGCGGGTAAAGCGGTCGACGGCCTCGCCGAACACGCCTGACAGCCGCGCCACTTCGGCGCGGCGCGATCCAGGCAGCACCAACAGCAGGGGCGCATCGCCAATCCCGCACAGGTCCCGAAATGCCTGCGCATCTGCGTCCGTTGCCAGCGGTTCGGCCACCACCGGATGGCCGACGAAATCGCAGGCCATGCCCGTCGCCTGCATCAATGGCGGCTCGAAGGGGAACAACGCCAGTACGTGATCAATGTAGCGTGCCATTTTCTGCGCACGCTTGGGGCGCCACGCCCAGACGGTCGGGGCCACGTAATGGACGGTGCGGACGGTTGACCGCGCCTTGACCCGCTTGGCCACGCGCAGCGAAAAGTCAGGGCTGTCGATGGTGATCATCACATCGGGCTGCGCTGCGATGACCGCATCGGCGGTTTCATTGATGCGTGCCATAAGGGCGCGGTACTTGGGCAAGATCTCGGCGATGCCCATGACGGACAGTTCGGACATTTCAAAGCGGCTTTGCAGCCCTTCGACGGCCATGTCGCTGCCCCCGATCCCGTCGAAACTCACATCCGGGTGCAACGCCTTCAGCCCGGCCATCAGGGCACCGCCCAGACGATCCCCCGAAGGTTCGCCCGCGATGATGAACACCTTCATTCCGCCGCCCGTGCCCACAGCACCAGATCCAATGCATCGGCCATTTGGATGCAGCGCTCCGGCTCCAGCAGGATGACATTGTCTGCTTCAATCACGACCCCTGTCAGTCCGGCCTCGTGCGCGGCGCTCAGTGTCGAGGGACCGATGGTCGGCATGTCGACTAAATTGCTTTGCCCCGGTTTTGGCCCTTTAAACAGAATGCCAGCGCCGGATTTGGGGTGAACTGGCAGTGTGGACAGCATGTGATCGGTGCCGCCAATCGCCTCGATCCCCAACACCTGCCCGCCCGCCACGACGCAGCCCTGACCAATATCAAGCGGGGCCAGCGCTGTTACGACGGCTGACGCCCGGCTGGCATCGCGCTTCATCTGCGCATCGGGCCGTTTTATGCCGTAAACGCCGGGCCGCGCCATCAGGTCGGGCACGATGTCCTGTGCGCCCACTACCGAAAAACCGGCATCGTGCAAGATGTCGACCAACACCCGTAGGGCGGCATCGTCCCCGCTGGCCAGCGCCTTTTGAAACAGCGGCACCAGCGGCACCGTGGCACTGTCCAGTTTCTCAGGTTCAAAGCCGGGGCGGGTCACACCACCGCAAAAACAGACCTGCGTGACCCCCCGCGCCGTCATGGCCGCCAAAAGCGATCCAAAGGTTTCCAGTCTGAAAGTCACATCCGGCGTCAGCCCGTCCGGGCTTGATCCCTCATGGGCACAGATCATCGGCATCACGTTCTGGGCCAGGGCGATGCGCCGGGGCAGTCCGCCGCCCCCCGCGATCAGCGCTAACATCATCCCGGCGTCAGAAAATGACGGCCCGTGTCGGCCATGACGAAGTCGACGATCTCGCGGACATAATCGCTGGTTGTTTCGTCACCCAAGCGCCGTGCGCGGTCATGAAATGTCCCCTCGCCCTGTGCCAGCATCTGGAATGCAGCCCGCAAGGCGGTGATGTCAGACCGCGCCACACCGCTCCGTTTCAGCCCGACCAGGTTCAGCCCATCCAGCACGCCACGCGGGGCCTGTACCAGCCCGTAAGGGATCACGTCGTTTGTCACCATGGTCACCGCACCGATGATGGCACCGCGCCCGATGCGCACGAACTGATGGATGCCAGACAGCCCGCCGATGATCACATCGTCTTCGATGATGCAATGCCCGGCTACGGCCGCACTGTTCACCACGATCACCCGGTCGCCCACGACCGCGTCATGCGCAATATGGCACCCGGCCATGAACAGCCCGTCATTGCCGATCCTGGTGACGCCGCCGCCGCCTTCGGTACCGCAGTTCATTGTCACGTGTTCACGGATGCGGTTGCGCTTGCCGATCACCAGACGGCTGGCTTCGCCCTTGAACTTCAGATCTTGCGGGATCTCGCCGATCACCGCGAAGGGAAAAATCACCGTGCCTTCGCCGACTTCGGTCTGCCCCGTCACCACCACATGCGATTTGACCACGGCATTCGCGGCAATCACGACCTGTGGCCCAATCACACAAAACGGACCGACCGAGGCCGTTGGATCGATCCGGGCCCCGTCTTCAATCACCGCGCTTGGGTGAATGTTACCCATCAGGACAGATCCATCATCGCCGTGAATTCGGCTTGGGCGGCCATTTCGCCGTCAACCGTTGCCACGCCGCCAAATTTCCAGACCTTGCCGCCGGGTTTGCCGCGCAGCGTGGTCAATTCCATTCTCAGCACGTCGCCCGGCACGACCTTGCGGCGGAATTTGCAATTATCGATCGCCATGAAATAGACCTTCATGTTCTTGTCGGCCATCTCAAGCGTGACGCCCACCATAACGGCGGCGGTCTGGGCCATCGCTTCGACGATGGTAACGCCGGGCATGATCGGCAGGCCCGGAAAATGGCCCTGGAAATGCGGCTCGTTCATCGTGACATTCTTGATCCCG
>JBFGFW010000113.1:0-7208 GCA_041579395.1 Sulfitobacter sp. | reverse complement strand
TGGCAGGGCTTCTTGCATATTTGCGAATTCAGAGCAGCCGTTAGTCCAGCATCCCCATCAGCCGTGATTTTTCGCCTATATCGTCGGGGCGCGAAATCACCTGCGCCAACTCTTCAAGAGATGCAATGGAATGGCCCGCGCGAAAGCTGTCGACATGCGGCAGCATCGCCCGGATGCCCGACGCCTTGGGCGCAAAACCGTCCCACCGCAGCAAGGGGTTCAGCCAGATCAGCCGCCGCGCCGTGAGTTGCAAGCGCTGCATCTGACGCGACAGATCGTCGGGGTTGTCGCGGTCCAGCCCGTCGGTGATCAGCAGCACCACCGCACCCTGCCCCATGACGCGGCGCGACCAGTCGCGGTTGAACGCCTCAAGACTGGCCCCGATCCGCGTCCCGCCTTCCCAATCCTGCGCCTCGGCCCCCGCAGCAGCCAAGGCTGTATCCACATCGCGCGTCGCCAGATGGCGGGTGATGTTGGTGAGCCGCGTGCCGAAGGTAAAGGCGTGAACCTGCGCCCAACCCGCCCCCTTGGCGTTGCTGACCGCATGCAGAAAATGCAGAACCACGCGGGAATATTGGCTCATCGAGCCTGAAATGTCGCACAGCACCACCAGATTCGGATAACGCGGGCGCGGTTTTTTCAGCGACAGGCTGTGCATTTCCCCACCCCGGCGCAATGCTGCGCGCATCGTGCGCTGCACGTCGATGCGACCCTGGGGGGACGCCATGCTGCGCCGCGACGTCATCGGCTTCACCGGCAAGGTAAGCCGGGCCAGCATGCGTTTGGCCGCGGCCATTTCAGCAAGGCTCATCTGTTCGAAATCCAGACTGCGCAGGCGTTCCTGAGCCGACATGGTCAGACTGGCATCGACTTCGATCAGCGTCTCTTCATCGCTGTCGTCGCCGGCATTATCCTGATTGGGGGCCTCTGCCCCGTCCAACAGCGCCTCGGCGGCGCGTTTTTCGGCAGCTTGGGCGGGCCGGTCTTCCTGCACACCGCGGATCGCAGGCAGCATCGCCGCCATCATGTGCTCCAGATACCGCGGATCGCGCCAGTAAAGCCGGAAGAGCTGCGCAAAAACTGTGCGATGTTCAGGACGGTTCACAAAGCAGGCATGCAGCGTCCAGTAGAAATCAACCTTGTCGGTAAAGCCTGCAACTTCGACCGCGCGGATCGCATCGATCACCCGCCCCGGCCCAATGGGCAGACCCGCGCGCCGCAAAGCCCGCGCAAAGTGGGTGATGTTGCCCGCAAGCTTGGGGTTATCGGGCAATTCAAGAGGGAGATGTTCCATGCGCCTGCTACGTCATGGGGGCTGTCTGCCCCCAAACCCCCGAGGATTTAGATCCATTTGGAAACATCAGGCCGGTTCCAGCGACGCGCGCGCCTGGTCCAGAATGCGCTTGGCTTCCGAGCCATGAAGCTTGGCGATGTCGTCCTGGTATTTGAGGATCGCCCCCAGCGTGTCGGCAATCACTTCGGGGCTGAGGGTGATGACATCGAGCGCCAGCAGGCATTTTGCCCAGTCGATGGTTTCCGCAACACCAGGTTTCTTAAACAGGTCTTCGGTGCGCAATTGCTGAACAAAGGCGACCACCTCGCGGCTGAGCGCATGTGACGCTTCTGGCGCGCGGGCGGCCAGAATTTCCATCTCGCGGTGAAAATCAGGGTAATCGACCCAATGATACAGGCAGCGCCGTTTCAGCGCGTCGTGGACTTCGCGGGTGCGGTTCGAGGTCAGGATCACGATCGGTGGTTCGGGTGCCTTGATGGTGCCCAGTTCGGGAATCGTTACCTGAAAGTCGCTGAGCGCCTCGAGCAGGAACGCCTCGAACGGGGCATCGGTGCGGTCCAGTTCGTCAATGAGCAGGATCGGCGCACCACGCGCGTCAGGCCGCATCGCTTCCAGGAGTGGGCGCTCGATCAGGAATTCATCGCTGAAAAGCTCGGTCGTCAGCGCTTTACGGGAGGTATCGCCTGTCGCTTCAGCCGTACGTATCGCGACCATCTGGGCGGGAAAATTCCATTCGTAGACCGCTGAAGAGGCATCGAGCCCTTCATAGCACTGCAGCCGGATCAGCTTGCGGTTCAGGCCGGTCGCCAGCGCCTTGGCGATCTCGGTCTTGCCAACCCCCGCCTCGCCTTCCAGAAAAAGTGGCCGGCCCAGCTTGAGGCTGAGAAATACCACCGTTCCCAAGGCACGTCCGCAAATATAGCCCTGACTGTCTAGCATGGCTTGCACGGCATCGATGGACGGTAGCTTGGTCATTGTGCTCTCCCTTGTCCGCCCAAAGGTGCATCACCGCCCGCCGGGGTCAAGGGCGAACCCCCGCCTTGCTTGCGCAAATCCGGGCAACAGCCACGCATCGACGCACCCGAAAAAGTGGCGCATCTTGAAACCTGCCCTTCAAATACGCATCTCTTTTCCGTATTTCTGCCGTATTGAACGCCTATCAGGGGACAACTGCGCCCTTATTCTGGCGCAATTAATCTATTGAGGACGCGACATGAGCGATGCAGCCTTTACGATCGACACCTCATTGGAGGGTCTGTCAAAGAATGAATGGCTGCTTGCCGTTTCCGAAGTCGCGGAAGAGGACGGGTTTTTCCAGGCCTTGGGCAGCCGGCATTATGCCGTTTTTGTAGAACGCAAATCCACCCTGCTGGTCACTTTCGAAACGTTGAACGGGATGCGCGCCCTGTCGCCAATGTCGCAGCCGTTGGGATGGGAGATGGTGCGCAACTATGGCTGGTCGCATCTGTGCATCATTTCCGAAGGCGATACCTGGTTTCGCGATCCGGCGGTCTATGCATGTTTCGACCGGCTGATCGATGATGGATTCTTTGACGAATTCGAAAAAGTGGTGTTTTACGGGGCCGGACCGGGGGGCTATGCAGCGGCAGCCTATTCGGTATCGGCACCGGGCGCGCAGGTCGTGGCAATTCAGCCGCAAGCGACGCTGGACCCGCGTGTTGCCGAATGGGACGACCGCTTCAAAGAGATGCGGCGCACCGATTTCACCTCGCGATTTGGTTATGCGCCGGACATGCTGGATGCTGCCGAGGCGGCATTTGTCCTTTATGACCCGAAGGTGACGCTGGATGCGATGCACGCCAGTCTTTTCACGCGCCCTAATGTCACCAAGTTGCGCATGCGTAATATGGGGTTGGCCCTGCAAAGCGGGTTATTGCAGTGGGATCAGCTGGAGACACTGCTGAGCCTTGCCGCCGAAGGCACGTTGAACACACTTACATTTGCGCGACTTTACCGGTCACGCCGCGATCATCGCAATTATCTGAAGTCGCTGCTGCTTACACTGGAAGCGGACGATCGCAAGATTCTGATTTTGCATCTGTGCCGCTTTGTAAACTCCCGCATGCAGGCCCCGAGATTTGTCCGAAAACAACGGCTGATCGAGGCCGAAATGAAGCTGAACGAGAAGGCCGCCGCCGATCCCGAACCGAACGATATCGAAGATCTGGTGGCCGAAGATGTCGACCCTGCGGACGACCTGAAAAAAGCCGCCCCCTAGCGCCGATCCTGGGCCTGTGCTAGCTGATCCGGCATGATACAGACCTTGATGCTTAGACGCCCCGATGACTGGCACCTGCACCTGCGCGATGGCGATATGCTGCGCGCGGTATTGCCGCTGACCGCAGCCCATTTCGCCCGCGCGATCATTATGCCGAACCTTGTGCCCCCGGTGGTGCGCGGTGCCGATGCCGCCGCCTACCGCGACCGGATATTGGCCGCCCTGCCCGAGGGCGCTGAGTTCACCCCGCTGATGACGCTGTATCTGACCGAAGACACCGACCCCGATGATGTAGAGGCCGCCCATGCCAGCGGGCTGATCGCGGCGGTCAAGCTTTATCCCGCCGGTGCGACGACCAATTCGGCCAGCGGCGTCACCGATTTCGACAAGGTCGCACCGGTGCTGGACCGGATGGCCAAGATCGGCCTGCCACTGTGTACCCACGGCGAGGTGACCGACCCCAGCGTCGATATTTTTGACCGCGAGGCAGTGTTCATCGACAAGGTGCTGGATCCGCTGCGGACCCGCCACAGCGGTTTGAAGGTGGTGATGGAGCACATCACGACATCGGATGCCGTTGACTATGTGCGGTCGGTTGAAGGCGGTCTTGGTGCGACCATCACGACGCATCATCTGGTAATCAACCGCAATCACATCTTGGCCGGGGGCATCAGGCCGCATTATTACTGCCTGCCCGTGGCCAAGCGTGAAACCCACCGACTGGCGCTGCGCAAAGCGGCAACCTCGGGCGATGTGCGGTTCTTTTTGGGGACCGATTCAGCCCCCCATACGGACGCCAACAAACTTCTGCCCTGTGGTTGTGCGGGGTGCTTTACCGCGCCCAATACCCTGTCGATTCTGGCTGAGGTGTTTGAACGGGACGGGGTGTTGGAGCGGCTGGAAGGGTTTACATCGCGGCACGGGCCAGCATTTTACGGGCTGCCGGTGAACGAGGCGACTGTCACTCTGCGCCGTGAACCTCCGACGTATCCCGATTACATCGACACGCCGGAAGGACCGGTGACGGTCTTTGATCCGGCAATGCCGCTGAACTGGCGCGTTGAGACTGGTTGAAGGTGCCGCGACATAGACTTTATGCCTTCGGCGAGGATATTTGACAGCCAGAGAAGCCAAAGACCCATCAATCACAAGGACAACCGCATGATCCCCACCAGCTATCCCGATTCGACCGAAATGGCGCGCCTGACCGCGCGCATGCTGCTGGAGATCAAGGCCGTGCATTTCAACGCGACCGACCCTTTTACCCTGGCGTCCGGATTGCCGAGCCCGACCTATATCGATTGCCGCAAGCTGATCAGCTATCCGCGCATCCGTGCAACCTTGATGGATTTTCTGACCGTCACGGTGATGCGCAATGCCGGGTTTGAAGCATTTGACAACATCGCCGGGGGCGAAACCGCAGGCATTCCGTTCGCAGCCATGGTCGCCGAACGGATGGCGCTGCCGATGACCTATGTGCGCAAGAAACCCAAAGGTTATGGGCGCAACGCCCGAATCGAGGGTGAAATGACCGAAGGCCAGCGTGTGCTGCTGGTCGAAGACCTGACCACCGACGGCGGATCGAAAATCAGTTTCGTGGACGCGATTCGTGAAACCGGGGCGACATGTGCGCATACGGCAGTGATATTTTACTACGGGATTTTTCCGCAGACCGAAAAGACGCTTGGCGACCATGGGGTTAGCCTGCACAGCCTGTGCACCTGGTGGGATGTTCTGGCCGAGGCCAAGGCGCAAAATGCATTTGATGCGGCCACGTTGACCGAAGTCGAAGCATTTCTGAATGCACCCAAGGACTGGCAGGACGCACGAAAAAAGAACTGACCTCAGCACAGCATCTGGTAGGTTATTCTATATTTAAACACGAAATGCTGTATGCTGCCCGAGCGAACCGGTTATCCACAGGTTATACAGTTTGCGCGGTGCCCGCCGTCTCGGGTAAGTCACGGACCGAGGCAGAACAAAAAACGGGGCGCAGGGTAGATGAACGAAATTTCCAGTATCAATGCCAATCAGTTAACGGTTCAGGCGGCAGAGACCATGCCCCATTCCATCGAAGCTGAACAACAGCTTTTGGGCGCGATCCTGACCAACAATGACATCTACGACCGCGTGGCGTCGATCATCGGCCCGAAACATTTCTATGATCCCGTCCACGCCCGCATCTTCGAGATTGCCAGCGCGCGAATTGCCAAGAATAACCTGGCCTCGCCCGTCACGCTCAAGACGTTCATGGAGGATGACGAGGGCCTGAAGGAACTGGGTGGACCCGCCTATCTCGCGCGCCTTGCCGGGGCCGCGATCAGCGCATTTGCCGTGCGCGACTATGCGCAGATGATCTATGACTTGGCCGTCCGGCGCGATTTGATCCGGTTGGGGCGCGATATTTCGGCTAAGGCGGCGCAGGTCGATGTGGCATCAGAACCGCGCGAACAGATTGTCGAAGCTGAGCAGCAGCTTTACAAGCTGGCCGAGCAGGGTCAGGTCGAAAGCGGATTTCAAAGCTTTCTCAAGGCTGTAACGGATGCTGTTAATGTTGCCAACGCGGCATACCAGCGCGATGGTGGCCTGTCGGGCGTGTCCACCGGCCTGATCGATATGGACAAGAAGCTGGGCGGATTGCACCGGTCTGACCTTTTGATTCTGGCGGGTCGCCCGTCGATGGGGAAAACGTCGCTGGCGACCAACATCGCGTTCAACGTGGCAAAAGCCTATCGTCGCGGCACCTTGCATGACGGCTCCGAAGGGGCAGTTGACGGCGGCGTGGTCGGTTTCTTCAGCCTTGAAATGAGCGCCGAACAACTGGCTGCGCGGATTCTGTCGGAAGCGGCCGAAATCCCGTCGCAGCAGATCAGGTCGGGTGACATGACCGAGGTGGAATTCCGCCGTTTCGTCGATGCCGCCAAGGCGCTGGAAGCCTGCCCACTTTATATTGACGACACGCCTGCCCTGCCGATCAGCCAACTGGCCGCCCGTGCTCGACGTCTAAAACGAACGCATGGCTTGGATGTGCTGATCATCGACTATCTGCAACTGGTGCGCGGTACCGGCAAAAATGAAAACCGGGTCAACGAAATCTCGGAAATCACAATGGGCCTCAAGGCCATCGCCAAGGAATTGGACATCCCGGTGATTGCTCTGTCGCAGTTGTCGCGTCAGGTGGAAAACCGCGAAGACAAGCGCCCGCAGCTTAGCGATCTGCGCGAATCCGGGTCGATTGAACAGGATGCCGACGTGGTGATGTTCGTGTTCCGCGAGGAATACTATAAAGAGCGTGAAAAGCCCGGCGATCACGAACTGGACAAGATGGCGCTGTGGCAAGAAGAGATGGAGCGGTTGCATGGCCGCGCCGAGGTCGTCATCGGCAAGCAGCGGCACGGACCGATCGGCTCGGTCGATCTAAGCTTTGAAGGGCGCTTTACCCGGTTCGGCAACCTGGTGAAGCCATGGCAGAACGGCAACGACGATCAAGAATTCTGATCCTGCGCTGCCCGGTGGGTGCAAAGACATACCGTCCAATCAAACGGCAGCCGCACGCGTGACGTCTGCCTGCGACAGGTCGTAACGATTGGCAAACCGCGCCCGTGCCGCGACAAGGCGTGGATCGTCGGGGGCCATGCCAAGCGTTCGAATAAATTCGATCCGCTGCTGCTGTTT
>JBFGFW010000112.1:0-7240 GCA_041579395.1 Sulfitobacter sp. | reverse complement strand
CAACAGGGCGACATCACCTATGTGCTGAATGCCGACCCCGGCAGCTTTGCCGCGGAATTCGTTGAAAAGCATGGCCCCTGCGCAGCCTCGATGGGGTGGCGGGTCGTCGATGCACAAAAGGCGCTGGCGCACGCGATATCGCTCGGGGCTCAGGAATACACCGGTGGCGGCAAGGTTCTGGACGTTCCCGCCATTCTCGGCATCGGGGGGTCGCTGATCTATTTCGTGGATCAGTATTTCGACACCTCCCCCTACAATCACGAGTATGACTGGATCGCCCAATCAAAGCCCGAAGGGGTCGGTTTCTACTATCTTGATCACCTGACTCACAATGTCTTCAAGGGGAACATGGACAAGTGGTTCAAATTCTACGGAGATCTGTTCAATTTCCGCGAAATCCGGTTTTTCGACATCGAAGGCAAATTCACCGGTCTGACCAGTCGCGCGCTGACGTCGCCTTGCGGGCGCATCCGCATCCCGATCAACCAGGACCGTGACGAAAAGGGTCAGATCGTCGCCTATCTCAAGAAATACAACGGCGAAGGCATCCAGCACATCGCCGTCGGCGCGCGCGACATCTATGATGCGACCGACAAAATCGCGGATAACGGTCTGAAATTCATGCCCGGTCCGCCAGATGCCTATTACACGCTCAGCAAGACCCGCGTCACCGGCCACCAGGAACCGTTGGACCGGATGAAAAAGCACGGCATCCTGATCGACGGCGAAGGCGTGGTCGATGGCGGCGAAACCCGTATCTTGTTGCAGATATTCTCGAAAACAGTGATCGGCCCGATCTTCTTCGAATTCATCCAGCGCAAAGGCGACGATGGCTTTGGCGAGGGCAATTTCAAGGCGCTTTTCGAGAGCATCGAACAGGAACAGATCGCCAGCGGTGATCTCAAAGCGGTCTGACCACGATGAAATGGGCTGCGCTTTGCATGTGCAGCCCTGCAGCTTCTCTGGCTTGGAAACATCCCGGGGGGACGCCGTCAGGCGGCGGGGGCTGGCCCCCGGCTAGGCTGCCTCAACCGCGCGGAATCTTCAGCACGACATCGCGCCCGCGCCGGGTATATCGCAGTTCGTTATCGCCGATGGCCGATACTCTGCCCCCATCCAGCTTGTCGCCCACGGCGACTTTCTGGTAGCGCCCATTGCTCAACCTGATCAGCGCGCGTCTGCTGGATGGTTTTCCGTATACGCCGATCAGATTGATATCCCGCAACTTGATCGCGTTTTTCATGGTCGCCTGTTTGGCAACGGATGTTTTGGACGGCATTGACGGTGCCACCGTGCGGGGGGCGACCGACGCGCTGCTGGCGACTTGTGTCGGAGCAGGGGCGGCACGTTCTGCCCGCTTCACGATCCGTGCGAAATTGCGGGGGCGGGTGTCTGGCCGGACGGACGCTTTGACCGCAAAGGCCGTCGCGTTGTTGATCGTCGAGGTGACCGCCGGGCCGACCGCTTGAGGTGACGCCAACGATGCCGCGGCCGCGGCGGCTGCCGCTGTCACCTCTGGGGCTGGTTCCGCGGCTTTGATCTGCTGGATCGAGACGGGCCGCAGTTCTGGTCTGAACCCGGCCAGTTCCGAGCGGGTCAGCCCGTCCAGTTGCGATCTTTCGTTCTTTTCGATCAGGTCACCGGGCCGCACGGTGGGTCTGACCCCGACCAGCCGCGCCCGCTCGGGATCGACCTCCGGTTCGGTCTCAAACCGCGTCGGGGTCAGGGGCGGCACCTTGGACGGGCGGCCTGCGAACACCAGCACGCCATCAGGGTTCAACGCGCCCTTGGCGCTGGGGATGACCAGGCCACGACTGTCCAGCACAAACGCAGTCCCGGCAGCCGCTGGCGAAGTCGAGGGGATAAAGCCCAAGGTGTCGTTGCCAAAGGACGCCAGACTGGGCAAGGCGATGGCATCGCTGGCCGTGCTGACAGGATCAATGCTGGTGAGGTAAAGATCATCCAACGAAATCATTGCCGGTGGGATCGGGGTCTGCGGTGGGGCGACCCATATGCCTGTCGCGACATATTTGGCTTCGATCTCCTGGTCGGTCAACTCGCGTGGTTGTGCCAGTTCAGGTACCCGCAGCGCATCCAGCACCGCGCCATCTTCATCGCTCAGGGTAGGATCCAGCGCTGCGACGCGGGTGCCGTCAACCTCGGTAACGGGTTGCGCGACATCTGGTGCCACCGCAGGCGTCAGGGCCGGTTCCGGCTGTACATCGGCCGGGGGCATCGACGCCAGCACGGTGGTTTCACGGTTGCCAAAGAGCCGCGATAGCGAAATGCCGTCATCCAGAAACACCGATGCCCACGCGGCCACTCCGGCCAGAAACACAAGCAAGGCGGTGGTCAGCAGCAGGCCCAGATAACGCGGCTTGCCGCCCACGCCGTTGGTCTTCCGGGCACCGAAGATCGTCATCTGTTCGGCTTCATTGGCCGGTTTCGGCACGACCGGGCCTGTGACGGTGCTGCGCGCAGCGGCGGGCACTGCCAGCTTGGGAGGAGCCGTTTTTGCCGGTTTCCGGCGGCTTAAAAAACCGCTTTTGTCGGATTTCGCCGCGACTACGGGTGCAGGCTGGGTCAGCGAACTGCTGTCATGTTTCAGCGGCCCGGTCGGCCCGGTGACCGGCGTGGCGGGGGCGTCGCTGCCGGTTGCGCGCAAGGCGCTGCCCAAAACTGGCGCAGGGTTGCGGCGGCTGGCGAACGCTGCCGGGGGCACCACCCGTTCAACGGCCGCTGGCGCTTCGACAGAATCTGCTTTCGCAAACTGCTTGGGGTCAGCGGCTGTGGCAACTTCTTGTGTCGTTATCGCCGTTGCCGTTGGATTGTCAGTCTGGGCAGGCGGCGACACTGGTTTTTCCACAGGCTGCGCCGCTGCGACTGCTGGCCCCTCAGGTTTATCGGTCTTCTTTTCTGGTGCTATTTCTTCGAAGCTGGATGGTAGCGGGGCGGCTGCAACGGGCGGTCTGGCATCGTCGATTTCGTCAACCGGGACTTGCCCCGGTATAACCGTCGCGGTTGCGATTGCAGGCTTATCAGACTCAGGTTTCGTCTCGTCTCCGATGATGACGATTGCTTGCTCGTCGGCTTCGATCGTTTCGCCGCCGTCCAGCAAGGCCTTCGACCCTTCGGTTGGGCCGAAAAACGGCTCTCCCGGGAACTGACCGGGATCAGGATGGGCGACAAAGCTGACCGGATAGAAGCGATGTTCGACGGCGAATGCTTCGGCCTCTGCCAGCGTTTCGCGGGCGACGGCGGCAATATGGGTCTGCGCGCCCTCGGCACTGATGTCATAGGCCAGATCGTCGACGGCATAGGGCGTGGCCCCGTCCAGAGCGCGGCGCGCTTCGCCCAGCCGTGCCGCTTCTGACAGGCCGGGGGTCGAAATCGTCATGTATTTGATTTGATCATTTGGGATCAGAAGCTTGCTGCGCACGCCGCCCGGTTCAAGCGATGCAGCGGTTTTGCGCATCACGGACAATGCACCTGCCAAGTCGTCAGTATCGACGGCGACTTCGCCAATCACACGCCAGCCCGCCTTGGCGCGGTGCAGCAGACGTATGCCTTCGACTGACAGGGAAAGTGCAAAGTTTGGCTTCATAGGAACGCTTTTTTGACTCGTGGCTTAGTAAGGGTGCGGCTGTTAAGGCTCGTCTTTTAACATGCTCCTGTCCGGTGCGACAGGCGCGGGCACATCTGCAAAAATAATAGAGCAGTAGTTTGCTTATGGAAAGGCCCGAGCACACTGGACCCTTGCGGCTGAAAGCCAAGGCGATCAAACATCTGAGAGGCATTTAAAGGTGAAGAGGTTGAAGATATGCAAATTTTAACGACAGTCGCGATGATTTGGATTGCGTGCGCCGGTAACGTGGTGGCGCAGCAAGTGTCGGATGGCATGTTTGTCACCGGCGAAGGCGTTGTATCAATGGTACCTGATATGGCCACGATACGGCTGGGGGTGAACGAGCGTGCAGCGTCGGCCGAGGCTGCCATGGACCAGACGGCCCAAAAGGTCGGCGGTATTTTGGCGCAGCTTGATACGCTTGGCGTGGCCGCACTGGATCGGCAAACCAGCGGGTTTTACCTGCGACCCGTCTATGACAACCGCCCCCGTGAGGAAACGACACCCGTGCAGGTCGTGGGCTATGAGGCAGGCAATACCGTCACGGTGACGGTGCGCGATCTGATGAAGCTGGGGACGCTGCTGGACGCGGTAGTGGCGGAAGGCGCAAATGATTTCAATGGCTTGCAGTTCAGTCTTCAAGACGATTCCGAAGCTCTTGCGCTGGCCCGGACCAAAGCCGTTGCCGATGCCATGGCGCGCGCCGTACAACTGGCCCAAGCCGCCGGGGTAAAGCTGGGTCATCTGACCGGGATGCAGGAAACCAGCTTTGGTCTGGCACCTGTGCAAATGCGATCAGCAGAAATGCGCAGCATGGACATGCCGATTGAAACCGGGGAAGTCGATGTGCGGGCCCAGGTTTCGATGCAGTTCGACATCATACCCGGTCTGTAACTTTCGCGCCCGGCAGATCCTGCTTTGCCGGGCGCGTTGATCCGGCCCACGGGGGCTGGCGTGTGACTTAACTGGTGGCCTTGGCCAGCGCCTGATCCAGATCGGCGATCAGGTCGTCGGCATCTTCGGTTCCGATGGAAAGGCGCACCATATTGGGCCCGGCACCCGCCGCTTCCTGTTGTTCAGCGCTTAGCTGGCGGTGCGTGGTGGAAGCCGAGTGGATGACCAGCGACCGCGTGTCGCCGAGGTTGGCCACGTGACTGAAGATCTCAAGCGCGTTCACCAGTTTCACACAAGCGTCATAGCCGCCCTTGACCGCGAAGGTGAACAGACCGCCAGCGCCCTTTGGACACACCTTTTTGACTCGGTCGAAATACGGCGACGATTTCAGGCCAGCGTAGGTGACATAGTCGACGCGGTCGTCCTTCTCGAGCCACTGCGCGATCTTCATCGCGTTTTCCACGTGCCGCTCCATTCGCAACGACAGCGTTTCGGTGCCCATCAGCGTGTAATGCGCGGCTTGCGGGTTCATCGTCATGCCCAGATCCCGCAGACCGATGGCAATGCCGTGGAAAGTATAGGCCAGCGGGCCAAAGGTTTCGTGGAATTTCAGGCCATGATAGGCAGGCTCGGGTTGGCTGAGCGAAGGGAATTTGTCATTCGCGGACCAGTCGAACTTGCCTGAATCCACGACACAGCCGCCGGTGACCGTGCCGTTGCCGGTCAGGTATTTGGTGGTCGAATGCACAACCAGCGTCGCCCCGTGTTCGATGGGCCGGCACAGATAGGGCGTGGCCGTCGTGTTGTCGATGATCAGCGGAATGCCTGCTGCATCAGCCACATCGGCAATGGACCGCACGTCCATGATATAGCCGCCCGGGTTGGCAATCGCCTCGCCGAAAATGGCGCGGGTGTCGTCGTCAACCGCGGCTTTCACAGCGTCTACATCGTCAAAATCGACGAATTTGCAGGACCAGCCGAACCGCTTGATGGTATGGCTGAACTGCGTGACGGTGCCGCCATAAAGCCGTGTCGAGGCGATGATGTTCTTGCCCGGACCCATCAGCGGGAATAGCGCCATGATCTGCGCGGCGTGCCCTGACGAACAGCAGACGGCCCCGACGCCGCCCTCAAGCGTGGCGATGCGTTCCTGCAGGACCGCAACGGTGGGGTTGGTTAGGCGGGAATAGATGAAACCCACTTCCTGCAGGTTGAAAAGCGCAGCCGCGTGATCCGCATCGCGAAAAACATAGGCGGTGGTCTGGTAGATTGGCGTCTGGCGCGCGCCGGTGGCAGGGTCCGGCTTGGCCCCTGCGTGGATTTGCAAAGTGTCGAAGCCGTAAGTTGGGCCGTCAGTCATGTTCATTCTCCCGATACTGTTGCGAATATCGTTAGGGGAATGGGCAATGCGGCACAAGGTATTGAACGCGGGCAGGGTGGGGCAGAGATTTCCGATAATGCCGGTTCGGAAAACGGGCAATTTCAGACGGCGGCGGTACCTTCAGCGCATCCAATAGCCGTTCGACTTCAGGCGGTTGCGGATCGCCTGTTCCTTGCGGGGCAGGTTGTCTTGATCAAACAGTGCCCGCGCCTTTTGTCCGCGCCCCTGATAGACCATCCGTTTGATCGGCTCGTACCCTTTAAGCACTTTTTTCAGTTTGTTGGGTGCGGCGACGGTCTCAAGGATATCGACCGCAGTCTGGGGTTCGCGCGCATAAAGCAGCGGCAGAAACCGATAGTGACAGCTGATGTCGCCGTCCAACAACCCCTCTGGCAAGGTATCGCGCCCGCCGCCCAAGGCGTGAATGACCAGCGGCAGCGCCACCTGATCCAGCCAGGGATCAAACGATTGCGCGCAAAGTTCTACGGGCGGCGTGTCGCGGATCGCCAGCGCATAGTGCAGGAAGCGTTGGCCAAACTCGTGCGGGCAACGGTAGAAAAAGAACCCGGCGTTGAAATAAAGATAGCGCTGCCAATACTCATCTGGCTGATCCAGATCGAGGCTGCTGTCGAAATCAAGCCCGAATTTGTCGTAAAGAGATTTCCAAAGCCCGCTGTACTGCGGACCATAAAGTTGCGGCACGGGCCAGGTGTTGGTGCGCCGCAAAGACGCGGTGGGCCGGTCGAAATTAAAGGGCACCGACGTGATGTCGCCGGTGATCAGCGTGTCTGTGTCAAAAAACACGAACGGCTCGCCTTGGGGCAGGGCCATCAGCATCTCGATCTTGTTGCCATAGGGGTAGGCGGCCCCAAAATGCTTGCTTTGAAAGGGCACGATCTCGGCCCCTAAATCAGTGAGTGCAGTGCGAATGTCAGCGTCCTTGATCTGCGGTTCGTTGGGCCACAGCGGGCCGGGTTGCGGCTCGGCCACCAAAAGACGCCCGGTAAAACCGGGGCTGGAATGGCGCAAGGAGGCAGCAAAGAGCAAGGCTTCATAGGCCAGACGCCCCTGTTGGCCCACGATCGCGATATTGAATGTCGGTGTCTTGGTGGCCTGACCGGGCATGCTCGATCCCTTTTTTCGTTTTCAAAGGACCATAGGGGCAAACTTGCTCTCAAGAAAGGCGTCTATTCACCGGATTTACGTGGTCGGGTTGCCAGCTTGTCGCACGTTCAAGAAGTCGTTGGGGAAATGAACGCATCGTCATGCGTCAAAAGGTCGGCGCGGTCTTGGTAGGCAGAAAAGTGGTGGGCGACCCTGGAATCGAACCAGGCGTGCGT
>JBFGFW010000111.1:0-7294 GCA_041579395.1 Sulfitobacter sp. | reverse complement strand
GGCTATGAGCTTTTGCATCTCGAGACATATTTCACCGTTGGTCCCAAGGAGGCACGCGCCTGGACGATCAAATCCGGCACGTCAGCACCCAAGGCGGCCGGTGTGATTCACGGTGATTTTGAAAAAGGGTTCATTCGCGCGGAAACAATCTCATATAATGATTTCGTACAATTGGGCGGTGAAGGCCCCGCGAAAGAAGCCGGCAAGATGCGGTCGGAAGGTAAGGCCTATACCGTGAAGGACGGCGACGTCCTGCACTTTTTGTTCAACACGTGAACAGGTGTCGCCGACATTGCCCGACGGGTGTCACTTGTAGACGTTAGCGGCTGTCTTTCCTTCGATCTCATCCTCCACGGGGCGAGCCTAGGCCGGACCACGCAATTCCCTCCATGAATTAGCAACGGTCCGATCGACCCGCGCTTTTGAGGGCTTTGTTTCTCTGCCCCCCATTTAGACGGGTCGGCGGATACGTGGCCGAGTGGTCGGAGGCGCTCAATTGCTCAGAGGGCGGAATGACCCGGTAACGTAGGGTCATTGTCGGCCCATACCCCCTAATTGACAAATAATTTCCAACTAAGGCTATAGGTCGCGGTCGTTGATTTCCATTTTGCGGCGTTCGAAGCAAAAATATTGCAGATGTGAGTGATCTGCGTCCACTGCCGATTGGCCTGCCACTTCAATTGCACCGCATCCGGGTGAACACACAGGACAAAACGGTCCGTGGTTGCAATCGGCGCAACTGGCACTTCCGGACCATATCCGCCGTTGGTAGGGTAAGCGTCGAACTTTTCCTTTGAGCACACTGTGTGAATTCTTTCTTCGTGCTGTGCGCGCGTGCAGCACGATCTATGCTACGTCTGCGTCGGATTGTGTCTCGAGATGCATCCGGAAAACTCGCGGTTCATTCAAAACGCTGCAAACAAGTGAAGCTCAAGGAATAAGTCGAGGAAATTTTACCGCCAGCCAGATGCAGATGTCCGCTTCCAAAGCTCGCCTCACTCACACCTTCAAGTTGAGTTTTATGTTCCAGCTCAGAAGCAATCGAGGTCTGAGAATCATCAACCATTTGCGACGAAGCGGCGTATCCACTCCAGAACAGTCGGTGACGTGAATGCAACCAGATGGGGAACCTCCGCATCATTTACATCTGTCAGATCAAGGACGGTGAGACCCAGTGCCTGAAACCGTGAGGGATCTCTCGTGGCACCGACCCGTTCGGGCAGCCCTGACAGGCGCGCGGAAATTCTCAGGACCGGATCATCGCGCGCTACCACAAGCGCGGTGCATGCCGGCAAAGGCCGCGCGTCCCTGATCTGGGCCTCGAAAACGTAGGGGGCGATGTCGGGTTGGATCAGCATTAAACTGTCGATCACGGAAGTCAGATTGCCAGAAAGGCGTAAGCGCCCAAGGGCCTCAAGGGTCAGAAAGGCACCGAGCGAGTGGGCGACGACGGCAATTTCACCGTCCCAAGCCTTGCGCAGCGACAGCAACAGATTTGCAAGCGCATCGCGGGCGTGGAGGGCGCTGTCGCGATCATGTATGTAGCCTCCGGCACTTGCCGCTGACGGCCAGACGAAGGACACCGCAGGTCCGCCGTGACCGGTATCTAGTGCAATCTGCACCTGTCGGTGGACAGCCTCGGCTGGGGTGTTGTTGAAACCATGCACCCAGAGCATCAGGCGGCTTTGTCCCATGCCACCGGGCTGAACTGTCGATGCAAGGGCTGATGACAGAGCGGTAGGATCAACGGGGCTTTGTCCTGCGAGCGTGAAAGCATCCGGGCCGGAGAAGTCCAGTTGCCCCGGGACGCGATCAGTTGGCATGGCAATCTCAAGTACCGCGAATGAAAGGCTATTGGTTCGCGCGACGCCGACGACCCCCGCCGCCGATGCGGCGCGGTTGGTGGCATATAGCACCTTGCGTATCTGGCGGGCCTGCTGGTCCGGGCCGGACATGATGAATCCGCCCCGATCGCCACATGCGCTCAAAGCGGTCGCCCCCATCATGGAAATGAAGAGCCGGCGACTTGGGTTTGCGGGCATAGCGATCACTCTTCAGTTGCAATGCGTGTTTCCGGTGCGGGGACGCTGTTGAATGCCGCGTCGTTACCAGTGTCATGCTTGGCCCGCCATTTATCAAGGCTTGCCCAATCGAAATAGATCGCTAGAGCCGCCGGCAAAACGAATACTGTCAGGATCGTTGATGACAATAGCCCGAACGCCACAACCGTCACTAAGGGCACCATCGTCTGCGCTTGCGGTGAGGTTTCGAAGGCAATCGGCAACAGGCCGACAAACGTCGTGGCAAACCTCAGCAAGACCGCCTCTGCCGGATCTGTGCATTTGTGCGCGACCAACGGCCCTGGGCAGGAGCACCGCCACCGGGTGCTGTCTATCGCTTTGCACCGGACTGGAAGGAAGACCATGTCCTCAGCCACCTGGCCGATACGCGCGGCATCCTCCAATCCGACGGCTACAAAGGCTATGCCAAGCTCTACGCGCAAGACTCTGGCGGCACGCAGCGTTTGCGCGAGGCGGCCTGTAGGGCGCATCTGCGGCGCGGCTTCCATGACTTCTGGTCCTCGACCAAACCCGAAATTGCCCGCGAGGCCCTCGACCGGATCGGCAAGCTCTATGAGATCGAGCGCGACTTGGGCGGTTAGTCCGCTGACGTCCGCTATGCGGCGCGCCAAAGGCTCAGTCTGACCAAGGTGTCAGCCTTCTTTGCCTGGTCCGAACAGCAACTTCTGCGCATTCCGGGCAAAAGCGACCTTGCTAAATCCTTCCACTGTGGCCCCGCGCGGCAAGACGCCTTCAGCTTGTTCCTAACCGACGGGCGTGTGGCCATAGACAACAACCCGGCCGAACGCGCCCTGCGTCCGATTGGAATCGGCAGAAGAATCTGGTTATTTGCACGGGTCGATGCCGGTGCTGAAACCCTCGCACGTGCGATGACGGTCAATGAGATTGCCAAGCTGAACGGTCTCGATCCGCTGGCCTATCTCGCCGACATCCTCGACAACATCCATGAGCACAAGATCAACAGGCTGGATGAATTGCTGCCCCGGAACTGGGTGCCGCCGGCATCCGTAACAGACGGTCAAGCCGCATAAGCTGCGGTAACAACGGCGTGGTTACCTTTCATCAGCCCGGCATCGCCAAGCAGATCTTCGGGTCGCTCGCACCCCTTCAGCTGTTCGTCCAGTAAATCCTTGGAAATCGTCAGTGTCCTGGCTCCTTTCAGAAAGCTTGACCAGTTAAAAGTGACACGAAAGGTCGGACGTTTTCTTTAGCCAAGCCTCACGCGGTGCAAAAACACAGCCGATTTAGAATCATATCAGGCCAGATGATATTTTGTCAGTCTCCGCATCTTTGGATTGCTCGATCGGAACACCCATTAAGTGAAACGCAATATCAGCAACATCAATGGGCGAAAGCGGTTTGCGGATGAGATAATCCGCGCTCATCGCGGCGTTATGATCGCCATCCGCAAACACCGATGAGCCAGTGATCGACAGAATTGGCGTATTGGGCATTCGAAGCCGAATAAAATTCGACAATGACACTGTCGCCCCATCAAGCACAAATAAGTCAAGCACCACCAGGTCATAGTCAACCCGAAGTGCCCTATTCATCCCATCAGCGACAGTGCGGACCACTTCAGCGGACACGCCCCGCTGTTTTAGTTCCTTTTTCAGCGCATTCGCTGTCAAAATGTCGTCTTCAACGATCAACACCTGCATTGAACAAATCCCACCTTGTTTCTGACTACTTGTATTGGGGATATCTCCTAAAACTCTGTGAAACGCAGAGGCGCGAGATCGAACAACTTAACGCGGATTTCGCTCAACTTTCACTCAATTGGCGTCGTACCCTGATCAGAAATCAGCTTGCCGACTTTGACGGGATGCCGAAAGCGGACCGCCCGAGAGCCTCGTGACCTGATCAACGCCAGTGTGCACGCCGCAAGGCAAACGCCGCCGATGCCGCCAGCGACATAAAAAAGCAGAACATAAAATGCATAGTATCCAAAATATATCGCCAATAGCGCAGCACTTGATCCAAGCGCAAATCCGGCGATCAAAGATACAACGATCATGCGGTAACGCTCCTTGTCGATTGTTCATGTCGGGAAATCATTGGGGCAGCGGCTGTACCTTTTTATGGGACAATGTTTACGGCAGCATTACCGAGAAATCAAACTTCGCAGCGCTGCGATGGCCGAAACCTGCTTGCCCCAATTTTGCTAAAATTCACCCTAGTTCTTAAAGTCGACCAATTGGACGAATAACGTGGGAATCTAGGACTTCGCCCGAAACGACATTGTGAACCCACCCAAACATGATTGCTTAGGTGGTCCAACCTAAGATATTGAAAAATATAAGATTTTCGTGATACTTTTTGGTTATCGGAAAATGACTACCGCACCCAGGATGCAAATTTTCATTTCTGTGATAGCCATATTCAGACTTACGCACGCCCCTTGTTGTTCTTGCTCGGCTTAAAATTGGCCCCGTCCTGCCATTAAGCTGACACAGAGCGAGAAGATTTTTCCTGACGAAATCCATGATCACTGTGGTTGACCGTTTTTCGAGGAGGACGCGGCATTGTCTGAAAAGTTTTTTGGAGAGCCGGAGACAAATCTGTCTCGACTTATCATCACTGGATGCGCAGGGATCTTTCTTTTGGTGGGGGTTTTCGGTTGTTGGGCCGCCTTAACGCAGATTAGCGGGGCCGTCACCGCCACGGGCCGGATTGATGTCGCCGGAAAGCCCAAACAGGTGCAATCGCTGGATGGTGGCATTTTGGCTGAACTGTCGGTCAAGAACGGGGACGCCGTGCGCGAGGGTCAGGTGTTGGCGCGCCTTGATCCAACGTTGTTGCGGGTCAACGTGGATATGACGCGCAGTAGACTGGCCGTTGCGCTTAGCCAGCGCGTCCGGCTAGAGGCGGAACATGCCGAAAAGGCGATGCTAATTTTTGACTATTCCGGTTTCCCCTTGGCCGTTAGAAACCTGAACCTGGATATGTCAGTGGCCGAAGCAAACCAGCGCAGTATTTTTAACGCCCGCTACAGCATGCGCCAAGCCGCGCGTAAGCGAATTGAAAGCCGACTCAAAGATATTCAAGCGCAAATTATTGGCAACTCGGAACAAATTTACGCCTTGGAATTGCAGATTTCCTTTCTTGATCATGACATCGATACGCTGATCACATTAATTGCCAAAAGGCTGACACCAAATGGGAAGTTGACAGAAATTCAACGACTGCGCGCCGCTTTGCAGGGGGAACTTGCCAGTAGGGTCGCCGAGAAATCGCGATTGGCCACCGCGCGAACCGAGATTGAACTTGAAGGGCTGCAGGACGAGCAGAGGTTTCTTGAACAGGTTGTGACCGCCTTGCATGATGTCACCGCCGAATTGGAACAACTCACTTTGTCAATTGTGACCCGGCAATCTCAGCTTGACCGCATGGCCATCCGCGCACCTGCCGATGGTGTCGTGCATGAATTGCAGATCACCACGGTTGGCGGCATCATTGCGCCCGGAGGAACTTTGATGGAAATAGTTCCGCAGAATTCCAAATTTGAATTCGAAGTCAGGGTCGACCCAGGATCCATCAAGGACGTTCGCCAAAACCAAAGCGCGCAGATTGTGCTTAGCGCATTGGATCAGCAAAATACGCCGAAATTGATGGGGTGGGTGCGGGCGATTTCACCTGAGGTGATCCGTGACGCGTTGTCAGGGCAAAGCTTTTACCGCGTTTCGATCGCGATCCCGGAAACCCAGTTGGCGCGGCTGCCCAAAACTTCGCAGCTTATCCCAGGTATGCCGCTCGAAGCTTTCCTGCAGACCCATGACAAATCAGTGCTGCGATATCTGACAGAACCGCTTGGGGCGCATTTACGTCGGGGTTTCCGGGAATAGAGGTATCGGAAAAAATTGTTCAGCGGTGTTAAGGAAAGATTTACCAGTTTGATCTCTTAAAGAGAGATGAACACACAACCGGCCGCACGCATTTCCGTGATCATTCCGCATCTCAATCAGCGCAACAGCCTGAAGCGATGCCTTGCATCGTTGCGCGCCGGAAGCAGGGTGCCGGATCAGATCATTGTGGTCGACAATGGTTCGGCCGTGCTGCCTGTTGATATCTGCAGCGCATTTAAGGGCGTCATGGTTTTGCAGCAGCCTGAACCGGGGCCGGGTCTGGCCAGAAATCTCGGTGTGGCGCGGTCCGATTGCGACATCTTGGCCTTTATCGACGCTGATTGTATCGCGCATCCCGATTGGTTGGACGTCGCTGAACGGCGGATGGCCGACGCGTCGCTCCAGATCATTGGTGGGGATGTCCGCATCTGCTGCACCAACCCCGCGCACCTGACCGCGCTTGAGGCATACGAAAGCGTTTTCGCCTACCGGATGGACCGCTATATCGCGCAGCAGGGATTTACCGGCAGTGGCAATATGGTCGTACGGCGCGGTGCGTTTGACCGTGTCGGATTATTCAAAGGTGCCGCCGTGGCGGAAGACCGCGATTGGGGCCAGCGCGCGACTTCCTTGGGAATTGAGATCCGGTATGACCCAAGCCTGATCGTTTTCCACCCGGCGCGCGCCACTATGACTGATCTGTGTGCCAAATGGAGCCGCCAACTGGCCCATGACGCGCACGACGTGCGCACCGGCTTCCAACGCTTCAGCTGGCTTATCAAAGCGGGGGTGTTGATCTTTTCACCCCTTTGGGATGTTCGGCGCATCGTTCGAACTGACCGGATAGCAGGCACCCGAAATCGGCTGCTGGCCTACGGGGTGCTGGTCCACATCAGGTTATACCGCGCCTGCAAAATGGTCCATCTGGCGACGGGTCTGGATCGTCACCATGCGGTGCGCAGGTGGAACCGATCCGATGCGAATTGACCGGCCTGAACTAAACCCCCTGGTACCCGCCGCTCAGCCGGTCCGCGAGAATTATCACGCCCTGGTGCGCCACGAGGTGTTGAAACTTGTGCCGCCCGGTGCGGGAAGCGTTCTTGATGTCGGCGGCGGTATTGGCGCAAGCGCTGCCTATCT
The DNA here is from genome assembly GCA_041579395.1 of Sulfitobacter sp. Classification (GTDB taxonomy): domain Bacteria; phylum Pseudomonadota; class Alphaproteobacteria; order Rhodobacterales; family Rhodobacteraceae; genus Sulfitobacter. The sequence continues at coordinate 228 of JBFGFW010000111.1, read as the reverse complement.
TAAATCTACCGGCAGAGCCAAGCGCGCAACTGTGGTTGATCTTGTGGGAACGGAGTGCTTGCCAGGCATTGATCATGCCTTTGGCGGCGATCTGGAAGATCCGACGCTTCTGGAGCAGGTGGGGCGAGACTGCGGCCCTTTCGATGTTATCCTGTGTCTGGATGTGCTGGAACATCTGACGGACCCGTGGGCGGTGATTGACAGACTTGCAGCGATGCTGGCCCCCGG
>JBFGFW010000110.1:0-7330 GCA_041579395.1 Sulfitobacter sp. | reverse complement strand
GGCAACCGCGCGCCGGCCCATTTGTACTTGACGGTATGTGTTGGTCACGGTTCAGTTCTTTTCTGCAAATGCGCTCCCGGGCAGGATCACATCCGCAAAATTCGCCTTTTCCGTCAAAAAGATATCCTGAACGACCAGATGCTCCAGCTTGGCCAGCGCATCGCGGGCGTGTTCCACATCGGGGTCCGACATCGCCGGGTTTTCGCCCAGAACATACAGGCTGCGGATGTCGCCAGCGGCGATTGCGTCCATGATTTCAATGACTGTCAGCCCTTTTTCATTGCTGAAATCATCGCTTTTCCAGACATCGGTAAAGGCCGACCGTACCCCGTCGTCTGACACTGGCTGATAATCCGGCAGGAACATCGGGATCAGCCCGGCATCCGACGCGCCTTGCACGTTGTTCTGCCCCCGCAGCGGGTGCAAGCCCGCGCCGGGGCGACCGATTTGCCCGGTCATCAGTGCAAGCGAGATCAGGCAGCGCGAATTATCCGTGCCGTGAATGTGCTGCGAAATCCCCATGCCCCAGAAAATCATCGCGGCATTTGCTCCGGCGAAAGTGCGCGCCACGTCGCGCAACACCTCGGCGTCGATGCCACAGATCTTGGCCATCTTTTCGGGGGTAAAGGTCTTCAGATGCGCCTTTTCGATCTCCCAATTCTCGGTGTAGGCTTCGATATATTGCTGATCATACAGCTTTTCCTCGACGATCACGTGCATGATCGCATTCAGCATCGACACGTCCGTGCCGGGGCGGAATTGCAGCATGTGCGACGCATGCCGCTTCAGCGCCTGGCCGCGCGGATCCATGACGATCAACTTGCCGCCACGCTTGGCGAACTGCTTGAAGAACGTCGCCGCAACCGGGTGGTTTTCGGTAGGGTTGGCCCCGATCACGATGGCCACATCCGAATTCTCGATCTGGTTGAACGTTGCTGTCACCGCCCCCGATCCGACGTTCTCCATCAATGCTGCAACCGATGACGCATGGCATAGCCGCGTGCAGTGATCGACGTTGTTGTGACCAAAGCCTTGGCGGATCATCTTCTGGAACAGATAGGCTTCCTCGTTGGTGCATTTGGCCGACCCAAATCCGGCCACGCCGCGCCCGCCGATCTTCTTCATGCCGTTCGCCGCGAAATCCAGCGCCTCGTCCCATGATGCTTCGCGGAAATGGGTGGACCAGTTGCCGGGGTCGACATTCAGCCCTTTGGCAGGTGCATCGTCGCGGCGGATCAACGGCTTGGTCAACCGGTGAGGGTGATGGATATAGTCAAAGCCAAAGCGCCCCTTGACGCACAGACGGCCCTCATTTGCCGGGCCGTTGATGCCTTCGACATACTTGATCTTGTCGTCCTTGATCTTCAGCGAGATCTGGCACCCGACGCCGCAGAACGGGCATATGCTGTCAACTTCGCTGTCGAAATCGGCCCGGTCGCCGATCTGGTCCGCATCGACAACCGTGGCCTCCATCAACGCGCCGGTGGGGCAGGCCTGCACACATTCGCCGCAGGCCACGCAGGTGGATGCCCCCATGGGATCGGCCATGTCGAATGTCGGATAGCTGTCGTGGCCACGGCCAGACATGCCGATCACATCGTTGACCTGCACCTCGCGGCAGGCCCGCACGCAAAGATTGCACTGAATGCAGGCGTCCAGATTGACACGCATCGCCACGTGGCTGTCATCCAGCAATGGGATGCGGCCCGCTTCCAGCTTTGGAAAGCGACTTTGCTCAACGCCGTTCAGCGCGGCCATGTCCCAAAGGTGGCTCGATTTATCGTGGGCAGCGTCATGGGCGGGCTGGTCGGCCAGCAACAATTCCATCACCATCTTGCGCGCGTTCTGCGATCGCGCGTTGTTGGTGATCACCACCATGCCCTCTGCCGGTTCGCGCAGGCATGACGCGGCCAGCGTCCGCTCTCCTTCGATCTCGACCATACAGGCACGGCAATTGCCGTCCGGACGATATCCCGGCTCGGGCGAATAGCACAAATTTGGTATCTTCAGGCCGCGGCCATTGGCGACCTCCCAGATGGTCATCCCGGCCTCGGCCTCAACCTTTTCACCGTCCAGCGTAAATGTAATCGTATCGGCCATGGGATCCTCCCCGAATGCGTCCGCACAGTATAGCCAGCACCACCAGGGTCCGGCAGTCACAATCCCGACACACTGCCCCGGTTTTACGCCACCGGCGTTTCCGATGCGCGTCCCTGCGCTTCTCTGGCTAAAAAATATCCTCGCCGAAGGCTCCTGCTCTTTCAACCCTCTGCGCCCTTGCATATCAAAGACACAACAGAAAAAAGGTGCGCCCATGTCCCACATCACGCTCATCCGACACGGCCAGGCCAATTCTGCGGCCAAAGACGAAGTCAGCTATGACAAGCTCAGCGCCTTGGGCCACGAACAGGCGGCATGGCTTGGCGATCACCTACGCCACTCCCAGACGCACCACACCCGCCTTTACACCGGCACCCTGCGCAGGCATGTCGAAACCGCCGAAGGGATGCAGACCGGGCTGGACCCGATCCGCGATGCGCGCCTGAACGAACTGGAATACTTCACCCTTGCCACGTTGATGGAACAGCAGCACGGCGTCCCCTTTCCCACGGATCAGGGCGGGTTCACCCAGCACTTGCCGATGGTCTTTGAGACATGGAAGCAGGATCGTCTCGAAAATCCCCCCGAAACCTACGCCAACTTCGAAACCCGCATCAAATCCGTCCTGAATGAAATCTCGGCGGGCCACGGCCCCGCACTGGTGATCACCTCGGGCGGGCTGATCTCGATGGTGATGGCACAGGCGATGGGCCTTGGCATTCCCGCCATGTCGCGGATGGCGCTGGCGATCATGCACACCTCCATGCACCGGCTGTTTCCCATCGGGGGCCACTGGTCGCCGGTGTTGTTCAACGCGGTTCCGCATCTGGACACGCCCGCACGGCGCGTCGCTCAAACACACATCTGAAAGGTCAGACCATGCTGAAGCTTTATTACGCGACCGGCACCATCTCGATCGCCGTGGCCATTGCCCTGGCCGAGGCAGGTCTGCCCCACACGCTGACAAAAGTTGATTTCAGCGCCGCCGAGCAGACGAAACCGGATTATCTTGCGATCAATCCCAAAGGCCGGGTGCCCGCACTGGTTCTGGACGACGGCACGGTGCTGACCGAAACCGGTGCATTGATGGACTTTATCGCTGACCTGGCACCAAACGCCAAGCTGATGCCAGCCGATCCGCGCGAGGCCGCCCATGTGCGCAGCACCATGTACTATTTGGCGTCCACGATGCATGTGGCGCACGCCCACAGAATGCGCGGATCCCGGTGGGCCAGTCAACAGACCAGCCTTGATGACATGGCCGCAAAGGTGCCTCAGACGATGGCGGCCTGCGCTTCTTACATCGAGACAGAAAGCCTGCGGGGCCGCTTTGTCCTGGGCGACACGTTCAGCGTAGCGGACCCCTATCTTTTCGTCGTGTGCAACTGGCTTGCCGGGGACGGTGTCGACGTGACGCTCTATCCCCAGATTCAAAGCTTTCTCGCCGAGATGGAATCCCGCCCCAGCGTCCAAAACATCCGCGCAAAGGAAATGCTATGACCCAACCCCATCTTTGGGTGCGCGCCGAACAGCGCGACAATGAAACCCGTGTCGGCCTGACACCGGACGGGGCCGCCAAATTGATGGCGCGCGGGTTCAAGGTGACGGTCGAGGCCTCGGACAACCGCGTGATCGCCACAGAAGCCTATGCGCAAACCGGTTGCGCCATCGCGCCTGCGCACAGCTGGCCAGACGCACCTGCCGAAGCATTCGTTTTTGGCCTCAAGGAACTGCCCGCCGATGGCACCCACCTTCGCCATCGCCACATCATGTTTGGCCACGCGTTCAAGGGTCAGTCCGCCGGGCGCACCTTGCTGGCACGGTTCAAGTCTGGCGGCGGGACGCTTTACGATTTAGAATACCTTCTTGACGAGACAGGCAGGCGCGTCGCGGCATTTGGATATTGGGCCGGTTTTGCCGGCGCTGCTGTCGCGGTGAAATGCTGGGCAGCCCAGATGCGCGGCACCTCGGCGAACCCGATCAGGCCCTATGCCAACGCGGATGCTTTGACGGCAGCCCTGCGCGCGGACATCCTTGGTCTGGACACTGCCGAACCCGATGCGTTGATCATCGGCGCGCTTGGCAGGGTCGGAAAAGGGGCCACAGAGCTGTGTAATCGGCTGGGGATTCCGGTCACCGGATGGGATATGGCCGAAACCGCTCATGGTGGGCCGTTTCCGGAGATTTTGGACCATACGCTGTTTTTCAACTGCATTCTGGCTGGCCCCGAAACGCCGCCGTTCATCACACCGGATGCGCCAACCATCGCCCGCAGGTTGCGGGTGATCGGCGATATTGCCTGCGACCCGGACAGCGAATTTAATCCAGTACAAGTCTATGACCGCACAACCACATGGGACCGACCGGCACTGCGGGTGCATGATGCGCCACCGCTGGATGTCACCGCCATCGACAACTTGCCGTCGATGCTCCCGTTGGAAAGCTCGCGGGATTACGCGGCGCAGCTATTGCCCACATTGATGGACCTTGGCAGCGATAACGCTGGCGTCTGGGCCCGCGCGAGGGCCATTTTCGATCGACACGTCGTTGCCCTTTAACATCTTCTCTGGCTCTTAAATATCCCTGCCGGAGGCATTTTTTTACTGGTGACCCAAAGGGATTCGCCTTCGGCGAGGATATTTAAGAGCCAGAGAAGCAGGGGCGATGCAGGGTAATTTCAACTGTCGTTTCTTGAGGTCAGCACAGGATCATTTGAACAGTCGGTAGTAGATCGCATCTGGCAAGAAACGAGAGGCTCGGAACAGGAGGGAAAACACAAACGGGAAACTCTTCATGAACCTATCGCTGTTCATGTGCTCGAACACCTCGCGCGCCGCGTCCTCGGGCTCCATCAAGAAGGGCATCTTGAAATCATTCTTGTCTGTCAGCTGTGACTTTATGAAGCCGGGATTGATCACCTGAACCTTCACCCCGGTGTCCCGCAGATCGGCGTATAAGCATTCAGCCAAAGACAGGGTCCCGGCTTTTGATGCCGTATAGCCGATTGAGCGCGGCAGCCCCCGGAAGGCGGTCAGGCTGGATGTGATGACGATGTGGCCTGCGTCGCGTGCGACCATCGACGGGACCACCTCGCCCAAGACGCGAACAAGCCCGGTCAGATTGACGTCGATCATCGCCGTGGCATGGTCGGCTTCCCAAGACTTTGCTCCAAATGGCCAATACACACCCGCAAGAAACACGACCCCGTCGATGTCGCCAACCGCCTTGGCGGCAGCGCGCACGCTGTCGATGTCCTGCACATCAATTTTCTCGAAGGAGGCTTTGCCCGGCAGTGCCTTCACCAATGCGGCCAACTTGTCCTCTGACCGGGCGGAAACGATCACCTCAGCCCCGGCGCGGCTAAGCGAGTGGGCAAGTGCCTCGCCCAGGCCAGCGCTTGCGCCGACCAGCCAGTAGCGTTTTCCCCGCCAGTCGGTCATCGCACGTCCTTTCGGCGGATCGTGGCGACCAGTTCGGCCACCTTGAATCCGAATTTACGGAATTGACTGCGGTTGATCAACGTACCCGCCGTCGTGAGATAAAGCCAATCTACCGTCTGCAGGGTGTGGCCGCCCACCTCGTCGGGTAGCGTGATCGGATAGAGCATTTGTATCGTCGCGCCCGATTGACGCCCCCGGGCGATCCCCGGCACATCCGGTGCCGTTGCGGTAAAATGACCATCGTTGCCCAAGGTGATCGTCCATTCGCGATCTTGGGTGGTATTGTCGCTGTAGACGAAGTGTTCTTTGATCACTGCCGTGTCCCCGGTCCAGACCACATCGAAATCGGCAACAAAGCTGCTTGTGACACGGCCCATCGGCCCATAAATCACGCCTTCGCAGACCATGTTGCCGTTCAGGTGGGTCTTCATGTCCAGAACGTGATAATCCTCTGCGTAATCCTCGGGCTTCTGACCAGGGAAATCGATCATCTGACGGCGCACCAGAATAGCTGCCAGAACCATCCCGGCCCCCATGCAGAAATACAAAAAATCCATCACTGTCCTTCATCCTTTTGCAGCTTGGTGCCAGCAAGCAGCGCAATTGCCAACCCCTTGAGCACGCATGGCAGGCCCGCATAGAGCCAGACCAACGTAGTGATGGCTAGGGGCGCATCAACGGAAGGTCCACTGTCGAACCCCGACATTTGCAACGCTGGAAGTAGCGTGACCGCCGCAAAGGCAAGGGTAAACTTGGAAACCAGCGACCAAAGTCCGAAACCTTCGGCGGCGGAAGGCGCGATCGTCGCCAGACGTGTCGCAAACATGGCGGGCAGCAGCGTAAGGTCCGCACCCAATGCCGCGCCAGACCCGATACAGACCAGTGCAAACAGCAACGTGTCCCCTGCCCCCAGCGACAGCGCGCCGGCAAACGCGAAAATCGCCACCCCCATCGCTCCCAACAAAACGGGTCTTGGCCCAAAGTGTTCAGCCAACAGCCCCCAAAACGGGGCCGCCACTGCTGCGGACAGAAAGAAAAGCAACAACAGCGGCCCTTCCCATCCGGGGGCCTGCAAGACGCTCTCGACGTAGAAAAGGAACAGCGTCGACGTCACCGCAACGGGGGCCGCGTTGAGCAGGGCGATCAGCAGCAATCGCCGCGCGATGCTGTCCCGCAAAACCGTGCCGAACCCGGTGGCGGGCGGCACGCCGACGCTGCGCCATTCGCCCCGCATCACAAAAACCGCTGCCGCAGCCAGCACGGCAAACCCGACCGCATAGCCTGCGAACGGGGCCCCCATCACCACCCCCAACGCCACCGGAGCAACCGAGGCGACGCACACCCCAAGCAGCGCCCCCGTCTCGCGCCAGCGGGCAAGGGCGATGTGACCGCGCCCCGGCAGCGTCCCCGCCTTGGCAACGCCTTGCGCGTAAAAACAGATGGTCAGAAAGCTGAATGCCGAGAACACCCCGGTCAACGTCACGCCAAACCAGACCAGCGGCGGCAGCGGCGGCGGAACCGCGAACATGCCGACCATCGACACGGCCATGACTGCGCAGCCACCCGCCACGGCAACCCCGCGGTGGTCCCGAAGTCGTTCAGACAGCCGCCCCAGCAACGGGTCCTGCACAACGTCCAACAGCCGCAGGCCAAAGAGCACAGTCCCCAAGGCCGCCAGCGAAACGCCGTATTGATCCACAAAGAACTTGGGCGCGTGGATATATATCGGCAATCCGGCCGCCGCGAGCAACGCCGCAAAAACCGCATAGGCCGACAGATTATGCGATTCC
>JBFGFW010000109.1:0-7336 GCA_041579395.1 Sulfitobacter sp. | reverse complement strand
GTGCTTGGGGGGGCGATGGGTGCCCTGTCCGGGGCGCGCGCGGTATCGGCTGACATGAGTAATCCTGAAATGCTTGTGTCAGTACATAGGCCGATGGGCAGCCAGTTGCCAGACCATGCGGCACAATGATCGCGCTGCCGCGCCGCCCTTAGTCCGGCAGGCTGAAGATCTGGCCGGGGTAAATCAGGTCGGGGTCGCGGATGTTGTCGCGGTTCGCCTCGAACACGCGCACGTAAAGCAGGGGGTCGCCATAGCGTTCGCGGGCGATAGCCCAGAGTGTGGCACCTTCCTGCACGGTCACGGCCTGGATCGGTCCATCATGGTTGGCCATGGCTCGGGCGAGATTTTCAGCCGATTCGCGCTTGAATGGGGTTTCGACCCGGCTGATCACAGCGCCGCCTGCACCGATTTCATCGACACGCAGGGTGTAGATGCCGGTATCGATGCCTTCCAGATCACCGCGCCATGTGCCGCCCTGATCGACGGGCAGGCTGACGACGGCCTGGTTGTTCAGGTATACCCGCACGCTGGACGCATCGGCCTGCGCACGCCCTGCAAGGCGCACTTCGCCCGCGTCGGAGTAGGTGATCACGTCCAGTGCCACATTGTCCATCAAGGACGGGGCGGTGCCGGGCATCAGTTCAACCCCGTCAGCGTTGGATTTCAGCAAGGCAATCTGCTGGGGGGGGGATGGCGTGGCGACGGTGGCGGGTTCATCGGCCAGCGGCGCTTGGGCACCTGTCGAAGGGGCAACCGTCTCCGCGGGGTCGGTCTGTTGCGCGATCTGGCCGGCAAGCGCCACCGTCGCATCTGCGGGCGTGCCCGGCACCTGCGCGGCGGCGATAGCGTCAGGCCCTTGCGCCGGTGCCGCCGCGCCTGCGGGGATGGGAGCCAGAATGACTTCCTCAATCGATGCGATGGGGCCTGCATCACTGCTTGCCTCAAGGCTGAGAACCTGAGCTTTCGCATCGGGCGGCAGCATCGCAAGCGTGGCGAATTTGCCGGATGCATCGGCGGTGGCCGTTGCCACCTGCGCGCCGTTGTCCAACACGCGCACGGTGCTGCCGGGTGCCGCGCGGCCTGCAATGACTGTCATGCCATCGCGTTCTCGGCGCACCTCGTCAAAGGCGGGCGCATCGGGCAAGGCGGGGGCCTTGGTCTGGGCGGCGGGCGACGTTGCCGGATCGACCGCAACTGGCGTTGAAACGGCCGGTTTCTGGGCGGTGGGCAAAGGTGTCAGTGGCGGCGTCTCTATTGCCGCTTCATTCACCTTGGGCGCACGGTCGATATAGACAACAACGCCAATCGCGATCACGACTGCGAAGGCAATCGTGCCAGCGATCTTTGCATTGCGCGTCTCGAACACCGCCATCACGTCATCCCCTCGGGTCGCACCACATTGAGGACTTGTAGCAAGCACGATAACAAGGGTCAAAATGCCGCTGCCCTCAGTATAACATATCTTTGCAAGGAACGTGTCGGATGACCCAAAAATCAGTCTGTATCTATTGCGGGTCGCGCCCTGGTGACGACCCCACTTTCACCGCCCACGCCGAGGCTATGGGCCGCGGTCTGGCCTTGAACGGATGGCGGCTGGTGTATGGTGCGGGCGATGTAGGGTTGATGGGCAGCGTCGCACGCGCGGCACAGGCGGCGGGTGGCGCGACCTTTGGCGTGATCCCCGAACATCTGGTCAAATGGGAGGTCGGCAAGACCGATCTGACCCGGTATGTCGTCACCGAAACCATGCACGAGCGTAAGAAAGTGATGTTCATGAACAGCCATGCCGTGGTGGTCATGCCCGGTGGTGCCGGTTCGTTGGACGAGCTGTTCGAGGTGCTGACATGGCGCCAGCTCGGGCTGCATGAAAAGCCTGTTATCCTTTTAAATACAATGGGATATTGGAATCCGTTAATCCAGATGCTGACCCACATCGTGGAACGCGGTTTTGCCGAAAAGACCTTGCTTGATTACTTTGTCGCTGTGGCTGACCCGGCGGAGGCACTTGAAATCTTGGGCGAGACATTTAACGCCCTGTGATGGGGGTGCCGCAATGTGGCGTCAGGTCTGCGAATTGCTGCTGACCCGTCCAAGAACAACGCCTAAGTATCGGTTGTCTGGGCTTTCAGCGACTTCTTCACAATCACGGGGACGGCACTCGGAACATCTGATCGTTCACTGATAATTAACGCGGGCGGCCCTACTACAGGGACAGCCCGCTTGTTCTTTTCCAGCGACCTACCAAGCCTTTTCGCCGCGCTCAGCCGCACCTGGCACTGTTGCAAGAATATCGCGCCGATTTGGCCGGGCGTCTGGCCCTGCGACCCCTCAAACGTCCGCCAGATCGCTTTTTACAATCTTTTCAATCTCGTCGATGGGATGGTTCGTCAGGGTTTTCGGAATTTCGGCAACGATCTTGTCCGTCACCTCTTGGTGCAGTTCCGCGCGCAATTCCCCCAGCGTGTTTGGCGGTGCCACAATCACAATCTGATCAAATTTCCCCTTGTGCGCCTGCGCGTACAAAATCTCGGACAGATCCCGCGCAAACCGGTCCTTGGACAGTTGATGCCAATCCGTGTCCGCGACGGCCGACCGATGCACCGACGGGCCGTCATTGAAACGTCCCGGCCGGTTGGCGGCCTGTTCGCGGTTGGGGGGATTGTCTTGCTCTTCTTCGCGAAACACCTGCAGGAACGGATCTTCCGCATCGGTTTCATTCACCATGAACAGGGCCTTTTCGCCATCTGCGATCAGCACCCATGTGCCATTGTCAAGTTTTGCCATCCCGCGCACTCCGCTTTTGTTATTTCCGTCACAAGGCAAACGCGCGAAAAATATGTAGGGTTCCCACAAAAAAGCCCCGCAAGCGAAACTTGCGGGGCTTTTCTATAATTAAAACAAAAGCTTACATGCGCGATGCGACGTTTTCCCAGTTGACCAGCTTGTCAAGAAAGTTGGTCAGATAGTCGGGGCGCGCATTGCGGAAATCGATGTAATAGGAATGCTCCCATACGTCGCAGCCCAGCAAGGCGGTCTGATCGAAGCACAGCGGGTTCACGCCGTTTTCGGTCTTGGTGACCTTCAGACTGCCGTCTTTGTCTTTGACCAGCCATGCCCAGCCAGAGCCGAATTGACCGCCACCCGCCGCCTTGAACTCGTCCTTAAACTTGTCCACCGACCCAAAGCTTTCGGTGATCGCTTTTTCAAGCGCGCCGGGCATCTTGGTGTCCATCGGGCTCATCATTTCCCAGAACTGGTTGTGGTTCCAAAGCTGGCTGATGTTGTTGAAGATGCCGCTTTGCGCAACGGCTTTGGAATCGTAGGTGCCCTTGATGATCTCCTCGAGGGACTTGCCCTCCCATTCGGAGCCTTCAACCAGCTTGTTGCCGTTTGTTACATAGGCATTGTGGTGCTTGTCGTGATGATACTCCAACGTCTCTTTCGACATGCCTTTTGCGGCAAGCGCGTCGTGGGCGTAGGGTAGATCGGGAAGGGAAAAAGCCATTTTGCGGGCCTCCTTTTTTGAATTGCGTCCGGGTCACAAGAAGCGCGTGGCGGCGCAAGGTCAAGGGCCGCGACGCAAAGATCGTTTCACTTGGCCAGCGGAATTGGATCACCTGCGCTGCGACCTCTGAGAGACAAACAAGCCGCGCAGCCGCTAAGTTCCGGCAGATTCCTGTCTTTCTGTGATGGATTGCGCGCGACAGACGTCAGCTGCGGTGGAAATTCACCTCTGATCCAGGCTGCGCCGCAGTCTTTAGCAGGTCGAATACATATTGCGCGACCGACCTGAAGCACACCAATTGTGCGGTATCCGCATCCACCAACCAGAATGCCGCTGGCACCTGTGCCAGACGTGTGCGCCGGATCGTGCCCACGGTAAACACATCCGGGGCAGTGTCCACCGGGGCCAGCTTGGCCAGAACCTCGCGGATGTGTTTGCCTTTCAGGCTGAACACCGCGCGTGCGTCCGACACATTGACTGCCAGCGCGTGGTTGGTGCCAAAGGATCTGGTCAAAGCGGCAAGGTGTTCCGTCACCTCGTCGTAGGGGCAGATCAGCAACAATTCATCGGGCGACATCCAAGCAAGGCCCATGCCACGGCCCGCGTCCGCCGTGATGCCACGGATATCAGGCATGTCCAAACCCGTAATCTTTTTCGCAGGCTTGCGCAGATGGCCCGCACCCAGATCCCCCCGGATCGAGATCATCCCGATAGGGTCAAGGGCGTGAATCTCGACAATGCCGCTTTGCGAAATGGCACCGTTCAATGCGCTGATGGCCTCAGACATTCTGCTTCGCCCCCTCTTTGTCATAAAACACCGGATCGACGATTTTCGCCTGATAGGTCTTGCCGTCGGTGCCGGGGAAATCCAGCACGTCGCCCATGCGGTCGGGGCCGTTCAGCACCAGACCCATGGCGATGCCCTTGCCCCGCGTCGGCGAATGGTAGGTCGATGTGACCCGCCCGATCATGTTGCGCTGGTGGTTTTCATTGTTACCTTCGCCCACGGCATAGGCACCGTCCGGCAAGGTGCTGCCATCGGTGGTTTCCAGCCCGACCAGTTTCCAGCGGTCTGGATCGGTCATATGGCTGCGCTCTTGGGCACGCTTGCCAAGGTAGTCTTCTTTCTTCTTCGAAATCGCCCAGCTCAGCCCCAGATCCTGCGGGATGATGGTGCCGTCGGTTTCGTCCCCGATCATGATAAAGCCTTTTTCGGCGCGCAGGATGTGCAGACATTCTGTGCCATAGGGCATGACACCCAGATCGTTGCCCGCCACAATCAACGCATCCCAGAACGCCTGCCCCTGTCCTGCATCCACGGCAATCTCATAGCTCAATTCGCCCGAGAACGAGATGCGGTAGATGCGGACCTTGAAGCCCCCGAGCGTGCCATCGGCCCATTCCATGAACCCAAGCGCGTCTTTGCTGACATCCATGCCGCCCAGCTTTTCCAGACATTTCCGGGCATTCGGGCCGACAACGGCGATCTGTGCATATTGTTCGGTGACATTGGCCACATAAACCTGCCAGTCCCACCATTCGGTTTGCAACCATTCTTCCATATGCTGGTGAATGCGCTCTGCGCCGCCGGTTGTGGTGTGGCACAGGAATGTGTCGTCATCGATCCGCGCGACGACACCGTCGTCGATCAGAAAACCGTTTTCAGAACACATCAGGCCATAGCGACATTTGCCGGGCTTCAGCGTGCTCATCATATTGGTATAGAGCATGTCCAGAAACTTGCCCGCGTCCGGCCCTTTGACGATGATCTTGCCCAAAGTCGACGCATCCAGCAGGCCCAAGTTGCTGCGGGTGTTGGTGACTTCGCGCATCACAGCATCATGGGTCGATTCGCCATTGCGCTTGTAGGCATAGGGCCTGCGCCACTGCCCCACAGGTTCCCAATCGGCCCCATGCGTGTCATGCCAACCGTGCATGGGAGAGCGGCGCACGGGCTGAAACGCGTCGCCGCGCGCTTCGCCACCAATCGAACCCATCGAAATGGGGTGATAGGGCGGACGGAAGGTTGTGGTACCGACGGCGGGAATGTCCGCGTTCAGCGCACCGGCAAGCGTCGCCAGTCCGTTGATGTTGCTTAGCTTTCCCTGATCGGTGGCCATGCCGAGCGTGGTATAACGCTTGGTGTGCTCGACGCTGACGAACCCTTCTTGGGCGGCCAGACGGACGTCTGAAACTTTTACGTCATTTTGATAATCCAGCCACGTCTTTTCGCGCAGTTTCACGTGCGCACCCTGCGGCATCATCCAAACCGGCGCAAGCGGTGCTTCGGCGTGGCGGTCGGCATTGGGCGATGCAGCATCCTGCGGGAGCTTGAAGCCAAGCGTCGTGACCACGCCGTCGGCAGCGGCATGGGCATCATGCAGGATGTCATCAAGGCTGAAAAAACCGCCTGCAGCGCCAGCCGCTGTGACAAAACCGTGCCCGTCCGCACCAAGCGGCGGGTGGTTTGTGTCAGGCCGGAACGTGGCCAGCGTTGAGTCCCAGTTCAGCTTGCCGCCACAATGTGACCACAGGTGCACGACCGGCGACCAGCCGCCCGACATCGCCACGGCCTCGCAGGGGATGGTCTCCAAGACCGCCCCTTCGCCCGCCTGGCTGCACACCTCGACGGCAGTCACGCGTTTGCCGCCTTTGACCGAAGACACCGCGTGGCCCATCATCACCCGAATGCCCAATTCCTTGGCCCGCGCCACCAATGCGGAATCCTGCGGCAAGACCCGCGCATCAAGAATTGCGGGAACGGTCAGCCCTGCCTCGACCAGTGCAATGGCAGTGCGATAGGCATCATCGTTGTTGGTGACCACGACCGTGCGGTCGCCCACCGACACGCCGTAGTTGACCAGATAGTCGCGCACTGCAGCGGCCAGCATGACGCCGGGAATGTCATTGCCCGCAAAGGACAAGGGACGCTCGATCGCGCCGGTCGCGGTGATGATATGGCCCGCACGGATGCGCCACAGGCGGTGACGCGGCCCGGCCGTTTCGGGCGCGTGGTCTTTCAGGCGCTCGTACCCCAGCACATAGCCGTGGTCATAGACCCCTGCCCCCATCACGCGGGTACGCATCTGGACATTGTCCATTTTCGACAGTTCGGCCACCATCGCGTCGATGAAATCCACGACGGGCGTGCCATCGACCGTGCCGCCGTCGACCGGCGCGCGGCCACCCCAATGGGCGGTCTGCTCCAGCAGGATCACCTTGGCACCCGACAGCGCCGCCGTGCGCGCCGCTTCCAGCCCGGCGACACCGCCGCCGATGATCAGAACATCACAGAATGCGTGAAAATGTTCGTAGGTGTCGGCATCCCGGTCCTTTGGCGCTTTGCCCAAACCTGCCGATTGCCGGATGATCGGCTCGTAGACGTGCTTCCAGAATGGGCGCGGGTGGATGAACATCTTGTAGTAGAAGCCAGCGGGCAGCAGGCGGCTGAGGTATTTGTTGACCGCGCCCACGTCGAACTCAAGGCTGGGCCAGTGGTTCTGGCTGGCCGCGTTCAGACCGTCGAACAGTTCAGTCGTTGTCGCGCGCTGGTTTGGTTCAAAATGCGCGCCAACGCCCAAGTTCATCAGCGCGTTAGGTTCTTCTGGGCCGGCGGCGACAATGCCACGCGGGCGGTGATATTTGAACGAACGGCCCACCAATACCTGATCGTTGGCCAGCAATGCCGAGGCCAGCGTATCGCCTTCAAACCCGCGCAACTGTTTGCCATTGAACGAGAAATTCACGGGAGTGGATTTTTTGAGCAGGCGGCCGCCTGTGGCAATTCTGGTGCTCATCGGGTCAAACCTTGGTGTTTGCGGGGACGCAGGC
>JBFGFW010000108.1:0-7341 GCA_041579395.1 Sulfitobacter sp. | reverse complement strand
GTGATCCGAGGTTTGCACCCTCGCTGCGATAGGCCGAGATATGTGCGATCGCTGCCTCGCGCACCTTCCGGTTCGGGTACACGGTCACTATCGCAAACCTGTCCAGTTCCGTATCCACAAGCATCGAATGATCCGCCCCCAAGGCCAGAAGCCCCGGAAAATACTTTCGCAGCATCAGGTCTTTGACATGCTGCAGGGTCTCGGTCTCGGTAATCAGTCGCCATGTGGTGATCGACACAAAGCTCATCTGGCTGTCCTCCGCTGCGTCCTAGCATAGCATGTTATCGCATGCCTTTTTTGGATAATTCAATGTTCCGCAAGGGCGGAGTGTCATGCCGAACCTGCCGTGCGCGGATGGTATCAAAGGGGTCGTAACGCCGGTTATACTATCGCCGGCACAGGCCCGTGTTGCGCAGGGCGATGAGACCGCTGAACGGCAGAACCCCGCCACCCCGCCGCCCATAAAAGTGGAAAAAATCACGAAAACATGTTAGTCATAAGGCAGGATCAAGAAATGCGCCCCTTAAATTCAGGGCACCCGGAGGCATCTTTCTTCAGCGATAACCTTGAGCGTTCAAGGCCCTGCGAAATGCAGGCCGCAAGGGGGGTTTGCTATGAAAGACTGGAGCATTCAGGCGGATGAGCTGGCCAATTGCAATTGCAATTTCGGCTGCCCGTGTCAGTTCAGTGAGGTGCCGACGCATGGCTATTGTGAAGCCGCCGTCGTCTTCAAGATCAATAAGGGCCACTATGGCAAGACCAAGCTGGATGGGTTGTTGGCCGCTTGCGTCTACAAATGGCCCGGCGCGATTCACGAAGGCAACGGCGAGATGCAGCTGATGATCGACCCGCGCGCGGATGACAATCAAAGCTCGGCGATCGAGGCGATCATGACCGGGGCCGACACCGAGGAAATGGCGACGATGTGGTCTGTGTTCAGCGTAATGAGCCCGCACAAGCACGAAACGATCTATGCGCCAATCTCGGTCGAGATGGATCAGGATGCGCGCACTGGCAAGGCCACGGTCGAAGGTATTCTTGAAATCACGGCCGAACCGATCCCCAACATCGTCACCGGAGAGCCGCATCGCATCAGCATCAACACACCCGAAGGGTTCGAGTTCGGGACCGCCGAAATGGCCAAGGGCACCACCAAGACCCTGGATGGAAAACTGGCGTTGCAGCACAATACCGGCACGCACGCCCATTTCGCAAAGCTTAACCTGACAGGCAAGGGGCGGGTCGCGGCGTAGGCGCGGGTCGACGATATGTCGAAATCACCTCAAATCGGGCCGGTCGAAAGGCTGGCACGGCACGATCAGCGTATCGTCGCATTTTCGGTGGCGCTGATCGTTCTGCTGGCCGGTGCCTATACCTTTCTCGGCGTCGGCATGACCATGACCGCACCCGAGATGACGCGCATGGCCCGGCCCATCGGAAACCCGATGGAGATGGCGACCCGCCCAGTCGGGACCGCCCAATACGTCCTGTTGGTTTTCGGCATGTGGTGGATCATGATGATTGCCATGATGACGCCAAGCGCTGCCCCCGTGCTGCTACTGTTCACCGCCCTGAAAAGGATGGGTTCCGAACGGGAAAAGGCCGTCTTGTTCAGCTGGTTGTTCCTGTGTGGCTATCTTCTGGCGTGGGCGACCTTCAGTGCGCTGGCGACCGGGTTCCAGTTTGCAGCCGACCAATGGGGCGTGACAAGCGGATCGATGATGACGGTCAAGTCGCGTACGTTATCCGCGCTGATCTTTCTTGGGGCCGGCGTCTATCAACTGTCAGCTGTCAAGCAGTCCTGCCTGCGCCACTGCCAATCGCCGGCCCAGTTTCTGGCCCGGCATCGACGTCCGGGCGCGTCAGGCGCTTTGATCATGGGGGCGCGGCACGGTGCTTATTGTCTTGGCTGCTGTTGGGCCTTGATGGCACTTTTGTTCGTCGGCGGCATCATGAATTTGTACTGGATCGTCGGCATTGCGGTGTACGTGTTTGTTGAAAAGGTCGTGAAGATCGGGCCGATCTTGGTGCGCTCTACGGGTGTGGGTCTGATCCTGTTCGGGGCCTATCTGCTGGCGATCTGACGCCGCTTGTGCAGCGCCGTTCCGCAGCAAAAACCGTTTAACTATTTGATTCATATAATTTTAAACCATTGAAAAAACAAAGGAGACTGTCATGACATTTACGGACTGGTATGTTGAAGGGCCCAGCTTTGGCAACTGTAACTGTGGCTATGCCTGCCCCTGTCAATTTGAAGAACGCCCGACCCATGGCAACTGTCGCGGCTTTGAAGTGATCGACATCACTAGGGGGAATTTCGGTGACGTGGATCTGGCGGGGACCAAGGCGGCGCTTTTGTATGCGTGGCCCGGACCGATTTTCGAAGGCAAAGGCGAAATGCAGGTCATCATCGACCCGCGCGCAAACGAGGCACAACGCGATGCACTGCAGCGGGTGCTTCAGGGCGAGGAGACCGAGGATGAAGCGACGCATTGGTGGGTCTTTCGCGCCATGTGCGACACGGTGCATGAAACGCTGTACCAGCCCATTGAATTCGAAGCTGACATCGAAGCGCGCACCGCCAGGGTTCGGGTGGGCGACATCTTGACGTCGACCGGTCGCCCGATCAGGGCCCCCCATGGCAGCGGGGAACATCGCGTTCGCATTGATATTCCGGGCGGCATTGAGTTCTCGATTGCCGAAATCGGGAGCGCGTCAACGACCGCGAATGCCGCGATCAAGCTTGATCTAAAGGACAGCTTTGGCCAGTGGCATCACCTGAAACACGGCCCCAGCGGCGTCGTCCATTAGGCGCTTGAAGACAGCGTTCGCGCCGCCTTCCTTTAGGGGTGGTACCGTTGAAGGGATGTCTGCGCGGCGATTCGGCGTGTGTCGGCACTATGTGCTGGCAATCGGTCCGGTGGGTTGGTCGGCGCCGCGTCAAGCCAGGTCGAGGCGTGCCCTGACACGCCTCCGCCGAGCATCCGAAAAGGGCCGTTGAGAACTGCGCGGCATCGCCCCTTGCCTCTTGGGCAGTCAAAACCTACTGCTGGGGTATGGGCGTTTCCCCTTTGATATATTGATTTGGCACACCACAGATGACCACCGGCTCCCCTTCTCACGCTACCGGCTATGCCGCTGCGTGGACCATCGTATTTGTCTGGTCGTTCTGGCTGATCGTCAGCCGGGTCGCCAATCAAAGCGGGCTTACGGTCTATGACCTGGCGGCGATGCGCTATGGTCTGGCGTCGCTGGTGGCATTGCCCTTGTGCCTTTATTACAAGCCATGGCGCGGGCTGCGCCTGACGCAAATCGCCGTGCTCTCGTTCATCCTTGGACCCGTCTATATCCTGTGCGTCTTTTCCGGGTTCGTCTACGCGCCCGCAGCACATGGCGGAATTTTCATGAACGGGGTGTTGCCGCTGGTGGGCATCCTGATCGGGGTCGTTCTTTTTCGCGCGAATCCCAGCGTCCGGCAAATGCTGGGGGCGGCGCTGATCCTGATATCCGCTGTGGTGCTTGCGTGGGATGGGACCACCGCGCGCACCTCGGATGCCTGGATTGGCGATCTGCTGTTCGTGGTCGGTGCGGTCTTTTTCTCGTTCTATGTGATCCTGTCCGAGCGGTGGCAGCTCAGCGCGATGCAGATCATCTTTTGCGGGACGGTCGTCAATGCGGCGCTGTATCTTCCGGTTTGGGCGCTTTGGCTGCCCTCTGGTCTGGCCGACGCCCCCATCGGGCCGTTGATGTTGCAGGCCGTCTATCAAGGCTTTGTGCCCAACCTGATCGGGCTGCTGTTTATTGCCCATGCATCGCGCAAGATCGGCAATGCCAACACGTCTTCCATCCTTGCGGCAGTGCCGGGTGTGGGTGGCATTCTGGGGGTGCTGATTTTGGGCGAAAACCTAAGCCTGATCAGCATTTCCGCGCTGGTTATCCTGACAGTAGGGCTGTTGATCAGTGTCCGCAGGCGTGTGGTTCTCGTGCCGCTGTCGGAAAGCATCGTATCGGCGTCAAAAAGCACCTGACACTGTGATGGTCCGCCCAGGCTGCACCTGCGCGGGACGTCCAGCTGCCAGACATCCCATAGACGGCAACGGCCTTGCTTTCGACTTGGCCCGATCTGGCAAGGGCGCTATCACGGCACATCACTCAACCATCGGAGCAAAGCCATGACAGACGTTGCAGATCGCATTGCCCGCACCATTGCCACGGACATCGACGCGCGCCCGGCGCAGGTCATCGCGACCGTAGCACTGTTGGATGGCGGCGACACGGTGCCGTTCGTGGCCCGGTACCGCAAAGAGGTGACGGGCGGGCTGGATGATGCGCAGTTGCGGCTTTTGGCTGAACGCCTTGGCTATCTGCGGGATCTGGAAAAGCGGCGCGCCGGCATCTTGGCGGAAATCACCGGACAGGGAAAACTGACCGACGCGCTGGCCCGCGCCATCGTCGGGGCCGACACCAAATCGGTGCTCGAGGATCTTTACCTGCCCTTCAAGCCCAAGCGGCGGACCAAGGCGATGATCGCCCGCGAAAACGGGCTGGAACCGCTTTTGCGCGCCATCCTTTCCAACCGTGATGCCGCCCCCACCCTGCTGGCACAAAGCTATCTGTCCGAGGCTGTTCCGACCGAGAAAGACGCCCTGAATGGGGCCCGCGATATTCTGGCCGAAGAGCTTGGCGAAACGGCTGCCTTGCTGGGGCGGCTTCGGCAGGTCATGCAGCAAGAGGCGCTGATCACTGCCCGCGTCAACAAAGGCAAGGAAGACATCGGCGCGAAATTTTCTGACTATTTCGCGCATCAAGAAAAGTGGGCAACGATCCCTTCGCACCGCGCGCTGGCGATCCTGCGCGCGGCCAAGGAAGACATCGTAAGCGTTGACATCGCGCCGGACCCCGACACCACCCTGCCCCGCATCATCGGCATGATCGCGGCCCAGATCGGGATCAAGGGACAGCGCCCCGGTGACACATGGCTGCAGCAAGCAGCAGCGTGGACATGGGCCAGAAAGCTGAGCCTGACAATGTTCGTCGATCTGATGACGGATCTGCGCCGCCGCGCCCATGCGACCGCGATTGAAGTGTTTGCCCGAAACCTGCGGGATCTGCTGCTGGCCGCCCCAGCGGGTGCGCGCACGACGCTTGGCCTTGATCCGGGCATCAGAACCGGCTGCAAGATCGCGGTCGTGGACGAGACCGGCAAGCTGCTGGACACCGCGACGATCTACCCGTTCCAGCCGCGCAACGACCTGCGCGGATCGGAGGAAACCCTGCTGCACCTGATCCGCAAGCACAGCATCGCCCTGATCGCCATCGGGAATGGTACCGCCAGCCGCGAGTCCGAACGCCTGATTGCCGATGTCCTTAAGCGACTGCCGACCGGGGCCGCCCGCCCCACGCCGGTGATCGTCTCCGAGGCTGGCGCGTCCGTCTATTCCGCGTCGGAACTTGCCTCGATTGAATTTCCCGGCGTCGATGTGTCCATCCGGGGGGCCGTGTCCATCGCGCGCCGCTTGCAGGATCCGCTGGCGGAACTGGTCAAGATCGAGCCGCAGGCAATCGGTGTCGGACAGTACCAGCACGATGTCGACCAGCGCCATCTGGCGTTGTCATTGGCGGCCGTGGTCGAGGACGCAGTGAACGCCGTCGGGGTTGACCTGAACATGGCCTCTGCCCCGTTGCTGTCACATATCGCGGGGCTGGGGCCATCGCTGGCGCAAAGCATCGTGGCACACCGCGATGAAAACGGCGCGTTTGCCACGCGAAAGGCGTTATTGAAAGTGGCCGGCCTTGGCCCAAAGGCCTTTCAGCAATGCGCTGGCTTCTTGCGGATCACCGGCGGCAAGGAACCCCTTGATGCGTCCTCCGTCCACCCCGAGGCCTACGGCGTCGCGCGCAAGATCGTGCAGGCCTGCGGGCGCGACGTGCGCGCGATCATGGGCGACAGCGCCGCCCTTGCGGGGCTAAGGGCCGAACAGTTCGTCGATGACAGCTTTGGTTTGCCGACCGTGCGCGACATCCTCGCAGAACTGGAAAAACCCGGCCGCGATCCCCGCCCGGCGTTCAAGACCGCAACATTCGCCGAAGGCATCGACAGCATCACCGACCTGAAACCCGGCATGTCGCTGGAGGGTACAGTCACGAATGTCGCCGCCTTCGGGGCCTTTGTCGATATTGGCGTGCATCAGGATGGGTTGGTGCACGTCAGCCAGTTGGCCGACCGCTTTGTCAAAGACCCGCACGAGGTCGTCAAAGCCGGCGATGTCGTCCGCGTGCGCGTGACCGAGGTCGATGTGCCCCGCAAGCGTATCGGTCTGACCATGCGCAAGGACAACAGCCAGGAACCGGCCAAAAGCGCGCAGGCGGTGCCCTCGCACAGGCCGCGCGGTGCCGTGCAAACGACTGCCGCACCCAAGCCATCTGCGCAAAGCCAAAGTGCGCTTGGCTCCGCCTTGGCCGAGGCACTGAAACGTCCCGAAAAGGGCAAAGACTGACACCCTGAAACGCCGTTCTGCGCGGCCGCCGCGTCAGGCAGCCGCCAGCTTTTGCATGTTGGCGAATGCCGGCATCGACAGTTCCTTGATCCGGCCATAGACCGCCTTGACCTTCGGGTCGGTTCGATCAACCTCTCGGGCGGCGCGGCCGAAACCGTCAAGCCGGCATGACGCGATCCAGGTTCTGATGTCCGGATTTTGGGACCATGCAAACTGGTTCAGCGACCCCGCAAGCTGGGACACCACCCAGCTTTGCACCGTGTCCGTCATCGGCACCGGATTTGCGACGGCGTTCTTTACCTTGTCGCTGTCGAACATCGTTTCGATCTTGGCCAGCAAGGCGGCACTGAAGGTCGGCTGATAGAGGCGGATCATCTGCAACGCGATACGGTTGTCATCAAACACCGGCCACGTATCCGTGTGCCCAAGGGCGCGCGCGGTACAGTCGATGTACAGCGTGTCAGGTTTGGCAGAACAGGCACCCTCCGCCAGATACAGCATGTCGGGCTCGATGGTCTTGACATGCCCCATGCGAACCACATCGCGGATTTCGCGCAACCGGTGCAATTCAGCGACAGATACCGTCGCCCCGTGCATCAGCGCCGGACGCACCGCCGCATCAAGGCGCATCCACAGATTGGCCTGTTCCATCCTGTCGGCAAGATCGTCTATCGACGTGGCGTCCCTGACAGCCTCCATCTGGCGCATCGTGCCGCCATAGCTTTCGTGATAGAAGGCGGCACTTGGCTGGGTAAAGGAACGGTTGATCATCCACGGATCACGCGGCATCACCCAGCGGATCTGTTCCGCATCGGCCCCGTTTTCAAGGAGCCAGATCACGCTG
>JBFGFW010000107.1:0-7365 GCA_041579395.1 Sulfitobacter sp. | reverse complement strand
TCTTTTGTCTCTGTGACCCAGTCGTTCAACACAGCCACCAGCATGGGACGCCTCACGCTGAACATGCTGCTCTCCTTTGCGCAATTCGAACGCGAAGTGACGGCGGAACGGATCAGAGACAAGATTGCAGCTTCAAAGCGCAAAGGGCTTTGGATGGGGGGCAACGTCCCCTCGGGGTATGATCCAAACGGCAGAACGCTGACGATCAATGAGGCCGAGGCAAAGACCATCCGAACACTCTTCGATCTCTACGAAGAACATGGAACAGTGCGGTTGGTGAAAGAGGCGGCTGAAAAGCTCCAACTGCGCACGCGCCAGCGCGAGACAACGGCGGGTAGAAAGACAGGTGGTGGCCCGTTTGATCGAGGCCACATCCATCATATCCTTACGAACCCGATCTATGCGGGCAAGATCCGGCACCGCCAAGATATCCACGAGGGCCAGCACGAAGCGATCATAACACCCGAGCGGTGGGGTCAGATACAGGAACAACTGAAAGAGGGCGCGAGGAAGGGCAGGGTGCGCAATGCCGCCAAACAAACGTCACTGCTCTGCGGCAAGCTGTTTGATGAGACAGGCGATAAGTTAACGCCATCACACACCAAGACTTCGAAATGTGTACGGATGAGATATTATGTATCGCATCGGCTGATCAAGCGAAGCGGTGAGGCAAACCTGGATGGCTGGCGTTTGCCTGCGCCAGAGTTGGAAACCAAAGTAGCTCAGGTGATCCGATCGAAGCTCACATCGCCATCATTCCTCAATCAACTGATCCCCGAAGCGACCGTTAACGAAACTGTTCAGTGGCATGATGTGCTGAGGACGATCTGTAACGGCAAAGATATGAAGCCTCTCTTGGATTTGGTTCATAACATTAAGATTCATGCTGGAGAGATGGGGATCACACTCGATGGTGCAGCCCTATGTGATCTTCTGCTGATCAAAGAGGGTCGCATTGAAGTAGCTGGGCTCCGCATCACATTGCCGTTCCAAATCCGGAAACGCGGTGTTGAGACAAAGTTGGTGCTGCAGGGAGACGCTGCTGAGCTCAATGAGACGCTGATCCAAAACGTCGCGAAATCGCATCAGTGGTTTGAGCAAATCAAATCAGGCAAAACCCTGTCGGAGGTTGCCAAAGCAAACAGCACGTCTTCGCGCCGCATTCAGCATATCATCGAGCTGGCGCTGCTTGCTCCAGACCTCACAAAAATGATCCTGGATGGCAAGCAGCCGCTTGGCTTCACAACGGAATGGGTCAAACAGCATTCACTGCCAAGCAACTGGCAAGAACAACGCGCGATAATCGCGACTCTCTGACATCGTAAAACCTGACAGTGCTACCGTGGAAATGCGGTCTGTAGACACTTGGGGATGTTGGGCCAGAATTGCGGCGATGCATTGGTCTGGCGAGATTTGATACTGCCGTAACCCACAGAAAACGCCACACTATCTTGAGTGACACTCGCACCGTCTGGATATGTGGAAGTACGTGGCTGGGATGGTAGGATTCGAACCTACGGTACACTGTACCAAAAACAGTTGCCTTACCACTTGGCTACATCCCAACACGTCGCGGTAATTAGTCCGGTCGGCCGCGTGGTGCAAGGCCCGATTTGAGAAAAAGTGACCATATCGACAGGAAACCTATTCGTGGGTGCCGTCATCACTCAGTAGGTCACTTTGTGTGTCGGCGCGTTCCTGCTCGACAATCTGCTCTAGCGCCTTGTCGGCTTTGGCGTTGACGTCCTGTGCCGCGGTGGAGGGAGGCGGCGTGGTGGCAGGGGCTGCGACGGGACCTTCGGATGTTTTCGCGGCGGGCCCGATCTGGGCCAAGCGAAACGTTGGTTCAGGCATCGCATGCCCCGCCGCGTCAAAGGCAATCATCATCAGACGGATCGCCTCCCCCCGGGCAAGGTTGATGCTGGTTTGACGCTGATCGATCCAGGCGGCACATTCCAGCGATATGGTGCTGTCGCCGATGGTCTCGATCCAAACGCTCGGCTCGGGTGTCTTCAAAACAAACGGCAGATCGCACAGCGTGTTCAGCGCCAAAGTGCGGGCGGCAGCAAAATCGGTATCCGGGGCCATGCCCAGTTCAAAGGCAAAACGGCGCTCGGGGTTGCGCGTGTAATTGATCATCCGGCTTTTGAAGACTGTCGCGTTGGGAATGCGGATGTGGTTGCCATCAAAGCTTAGAAGGATGGTGGCGCGGCTGTTCAATCGGATGACCTTGCCGATATCGCCGTCGATCTCGACCGTGTCATTGGGGCGAAACGGCTGGCGGATCGACAGCATGATCGAGGCGATAAAATTCTCGACCGTGTCGCGCACGGCAAAACCGATGGCCAGACCGGCGATACCGGCAGCACCCAGAATACCGGACAGCAAGGCGGTGGCCCCGACGATGTCCAGTGCGATGACCAAACCACCGATGACGAACAGCAACCTTATGATCTGGCGATAGATGTCAGCGATGAATTCATTGGGGGCCAGACGGTCAAAGGGTTGCCGGCGGCGGGCGATGAAAAAACCCAGCAACACGATCGCCACAAAGGTGGCCAAGGCGATGGCAATCAGGGGCAGAAACGCCACCAGTTGCAGGGCCCGTGATTTGAACCGGTCAAAAACCGGGTTCAGCCGCTCTGCCACGTCGGTGGTTTCCAGGACGTTGTTCTCGATGGCCACGACGCCTTCGACCCGGCCAATAAGGTCGGTCAACTGCTGCGCCTTGGCCGAGTCGAGCGTTGTCCCGGTGAGAGTGACAATCCCCGACGCGACATCCACTCGGACTTTTTCATAGCCCTCGAGTTCAGACAGAATGTCGCGGATACGGGTCGCGATGGCACCGTCGTTGCCAGCGTTTTCGGCAACGTTGATGGTGCCGGTGGGTTGTGTGGGTGTGGTCTGCGACAGGGCCGCGAAAGGCAAACTAAGACACAGAACGACGGCAATGAAACGCATAGCCAGATCCCGATACAGTAAAAGTTGTCCTAGGCTATGTAGCCCGTGTTTTCTTTGCAAGGAGGCGCGGGGCGATGGGGGGGGGATATTCTTTGACTGAAATCGGTTCGGCGCTTTGGAAACCCCCCCCCCTTCGCTAATGCCTCAAGCCGTCTATGCCTGACAGTCAATCAGGATTGCACCTGTCCGGGCACCCGCTTCGACGGCTTCATGCGCCCGAACCGTATCGGCCAAGGCAAAGGTCTGTTCGACCGGACACTCCAACGCCCCGGCAGCGAGGATCTTGTCCAATGTCGCAATCGCTGCCAACCGCTCTGCCTCGGTCAGCAGATAGACCAGAATGATGTCGATGGTGACGGCCTTGAACAACAGCGGCAGAAACGGCAGCGTCGGTTCCATCGATTTTGCAGAACCATAGGCGGCGATCCGGCCATTTGGTTTGATCACTTCGGCGTCAAGCGCGATATTGGTGCCGAATTCGACCTCGATGATGGTGTCGACGGGCTTGCCATCGTTCGCGGCCAAAATCTGCGCGGCCAGATCGGGTGCGGCATAGTCCAACACCGCATCGGCCCCGGCGTGCTTCGCGCGCGCGGCCCCGGTCTTGCCAGTGGTCGCTATCACCCGCGCCCCGGCCCATTTGGCCAGTTGCACCGCCAGATAGCCAACCGTGCCAGCCCCGCCTTGGACAAGCACCGTCTGCCCCGCGACATCCGCGCCGTTAAAGACGGCATGACAGGCGGTCAGCCCCGGAATGCCAAGGCTGGCCCCCGTCTCGAAGCTGACGTTGTCGGCAAGCTCGACGGCCTGCGCCTGCGGCAGGGTAATGTGGGTCGCGGCTGTGCCGAAGGGGCGTTGCCATTGGCCGTTCCAGATCCAGACCCGCTGACCGATGCGGGACGGGTCCACGCCGTCGCCCACGGTCTCGATCAAACCCGCGCCGTCGCTATGGGGGATTACCTGATCAAAAGGCGGCTTCGTCAGGCCGGGACGGCCGCGCCGCGATTTCACGTCTGACGGGTTCACGCCCGACAGCGCCAGCTTCACGCAGACTTCGCCGGGGCCGGGGGCAGGTGTGTCCATCTGCGTCAGCGACAGCACGTCGCGCGCCTCGCCAAGGTGGGAATAGGTGATCGCGCGCATGGAACTCTCCTTAAGTGGGGTGCTAAGGGACCACCTAACCTCAAAGGACCTGCGCGTGCAAATCCTACGCGCAGCCAAAGGGGTTTTCATGCCTGCCAGACCGAGGATACGCCCTGCTGGGAATAAAGAGAATTTGGGTGTGCTGATAACCCATGAAAAGCAGCCGATCGCCGAAGACCGCGGTCTAGTCGCGCAGTTCGCGTGGCCCTACGCCCCAAAGCCGCGCCTTTGGTGCCCAGCCTTTGTACCCGTCCGCCCGCAAGAAACACCATTCAAGGGTGCAGGCCCCAAGCCGTGCAATGGCACCCAGCTCAAACTCTGCCGCAATGGGCGCGTTGGGGTCGGGGCGTGCGAGCAGGCGCAGTTTGTCTTGTTCGATTAACACCGTGCGGGTGCCGGAAAGCAGCGAATAATGCACCCAGCCACCCATGCCGTCGCGGTCTTGGACGCGGCGCCAATGGCCATGCTCTGCGGTGATCAGCATCGGCATATCACGGTGTTTGAACACCCAGTCGATACGATGCGTCAGGGACGGTCCACGCCGCACGTTGCCCTCTGCGGCCTTCATCGACACGAACCGCGGAATCGGGAGATTTGTCACCTGTCCCAGATCCGACGCTGTTGCGGTGCCAATCAGCAACGGCATCAGGGCGATGGCCCCGAAAAGGACGGAGCGGAGTTTCGGGTTCATAACGGCCTGCCAAATGGTTTGTTGTTTAAATAGTGCTCTTTTGCCCCGCGAGGTTCTTGTGCCTCGCCGCTGCTTGGGACACCATGCCACCAACCATGGAACAATGCCAGATTTTGGAGACCCACAATGTCAAAGCAACGGCTAAGTGTTGTAGTCACGCGACGGTTGCCGGACGTCGTTGAAAAGCGTCTGTCTGAGCTTTTCAACGTCGCCCTGCGCGAAGACGACACACCGATGACCCGTGCGCAGCTTGGCGAAGCGATGAAAACCGCCGATATTCTCGTGCCCACCGTCACGGATCACGTCGACGCCGCGCTGATTGCCCAAGCGGGCGACCGTTTGAAACTGATCGCGAATTACGGGGCGGGGGTCGATCACATCGACGTCACCACGGCGCGGCAGCGCGGCATCTTGGTGTCCAACACACCCGGCGTTCTGACGGATGATACCGCTGACATGACCATGGCGCTGATTCTTGCCGTCACCCGGCGCATGGCCGAAGGCATGGCGACCATGCAGCGCGGCGACTGGAAAGGCTGGGCACCCACAGCGCTGTTGGGGGGGCGTGTCGGCGGCCGCCGTCTGGGTATCTTGGGCATGGGCCGCATCGGTCAGGCCGTGGCGCGCCGGGCCACAGTCTTTGGCATGCAGGTGCATTACCACAACCGCCGCCGTCTGCGCCCCGAAGTCGAAGAGACATTGGGCGCAACCTATTGGGACAGTCTTGACCAGATGGTTGCGCGCATGGACGTGCTCAGCATCAATTGCCCGCACACCCCCAGCACATTCCACCTGATGAACGCCCGTCGCCTGAAGCTGATGAAACCCGAGGCGGTGATCGTGAACACCTCCCGTGGCGAGGTGATCGACGAAAACGCGCTGACCCGGATGTTGCGGGCCGGAGAGTTGAAAGGCGCGGGTCTTGACGTCTATGAACACGGCACGGACATCAATCCGCGTCTGCGCGAGCTGGAAAACGTGGTACTGTTGCCGCACATGGGATCGGCCACTTTGGAAGGCCGGATCGAAATGGGCGAAAAAGTGATCATCAACATCAAGACCTTCGAAGATGGCCACCGCCCACCGGATCAGGTTGTCCCGTCCATGCTGTAACCCCAACGACGGAGGCACCCCATGCGCAAGATCCTGACAGTCTTTGCCCTGCTCCTGGCCGGTGGGGCGTTTGCGCAGCAAGCCGCCGATACCGTTGCACCCGAACCTGCCGCTGACCAAAGCGTCTTTGCGACAATGACGGCTGATGTGTCCGCCGCGTTTGCCGCCAAAGATGCTGGCACCCCCGTCAAGGCTGCCACGTGGATGGTGGCCGCAGCCAACCCCCACGCGGTCAAGGCCGGTGCCGACGTTCTGGCCAATGGCGGGACAGCGGCAGACGCGCTGGTGGCCGTGCAAGCCATGCTAGGGTTGGTGGAACCGCAAAGCTCCGGTCTGGGCGGCGGCGCGTTTCTGGTCTGGTACGATGCCCAAAGCGGCAAGGTGACAACGCTGGATGGGCGTGAAACGGCCCCGTTGGCCGCAACGCCGCAGCTGTTTCAGGATGATCTTGGCCAGCCGCTGAAATTCTTTGACGCCGTGGTCGGCGGTCGGTCTGTCGGAACGCCGGGCACGCCTGCGTTGCTGGAAGAGGTGCACCGGCGTTGGGGGACCCAGCCTTGGGGTGATCTGCTGGCCCCGGCCATCGGCCTTGCGGACCAGGGGTTTACCGTTTCCGCGCGTCTGGCCGGTCTGGTTGCCGAAGATGCAGAGCGCCTGGCGAGTGCGCCCACGACAGCGGCCTATTTCATGCCGGGTGGCGTGCCGGTCAAGGCAGGGGATCTGCTGAAAAACCCCGACTATGCGCGCACCCTTTCTGATCTTGCAAAAGACGGGGTCGGCGCGTTCTACACTGGTGATATCGGCACCGACATCGTTGCCGCCGTGCAAGGGGCTGCCGGCAATCCCGGCGTGTTGTCGCCAATTGATCTGGCGATTTATCAGGTGAAGGAACGCCCCGCCATCTGCACGCCCTACCGTGCACACGATGTCTGTGGCATGGGCCCGCCATCGTCGGGCGCGATTGCGGTGGGGCAAATTCTGGGGCTGCTTGAGGGCTATGACCTAAGCGCGGGCCCGCAGGACGCAAACGTGTTGCGGCTGATCGGCGACGCGTCGCGGTTGGCGTTTGCAGACCGGGGCCGCTATGTCGCGGACAGTGATTACGTGCCGGTGCCCGTCAAGGGATTACTGGACCCGGCCTATCTGGCGGAGCGCGCCAAACTGCTTGCCGGTGACGATGCCCTGCCCGAAGTGGTGCCCGGAAAGCCGAAGTTTGATCACGCTTTGAACTGGGCCGACGACAAAGCGATTGAATTACCCTCGACATCCCACATCTCGATCGTCGACAGTCAGGGTAATGTTGCCAGCATGACCACTACCATCGAAAACGGCTTTGGCAGCCGCGTGATGGTGCGGGGGTTTCTGCTGAACAACGAACTGACCGATTTCTCGTTTCAAAGCCATGTGGACGGCGTACCGATTGCCAACCGGGTCGAGCCGGGCAAGCGGCCGCGGTC
>JBFGFW010000106.1:0-7411 GCA_041579395.1 Sulfitobacter sp. | reverse complement strand
TCTTGGGCCACGGATCCGGATAAAGCAGAAACGCCCGGTCAATCGATGCCTCGGGCAGCACATCAAAAATGTCGCGCGCATCGCCGGGGTGGATCGCCACATTGCGCACCCCTGCGCGCCGGATCTTGCCCAGCAACATCGCCACGCCGTTGATGTAGGGTTCGCACCCGATGATGCCGACACCGGGGTTCAATCCGGCCTGATGCACCATATGCTCGCCACCGCCAAAGCCGATTTCCAGCCAAACGGGTTTGCCCTCAAATAGCGTCGGCAGGTCAAGCGGCAGGCGCGCGGGGTTTGCCACCCAGTCAACCGCCCCGGGGGACAGCGCCGCGAGGTCTTCGTCGATGTAACCCTTCTGGCTTTGCTTCAAAGATTTGCCTTTGAGACGACCATAGAAGTTGCGGCGGGGGCGTTGGGGATGTGTCATGCGGCTGCGTTTAGCCTGCGTTTTGCGCGGGCGCAACGCCTTCCGGGGCAGTGCTGCGGCCATGCAAAAGGGCGGCCCCGTGCAGGACCGCCCCCAAGTCATTCCAGTCAGGACCGCTTAGAGTGCTGCCTTCAGCGCCTCAATCAGATCGGTCTTTTCCCAGCTGAATCCGCCATCGGCCTCGGGCGCGCGACCAAAGTGGCCATATGCCGACGTCCGCGCATAGATCGGCTTGTTCAGTTGCAGATGCTCGCGGATCCCGCGCGGGGTCAAGTCGATGATCTTGCCAATCGCCCTTTCGATCGCGGAATCGGTCACATCCACGTCACCACCGTAGGTATCGCAGTAGATCGACAGCGGTTTGGACACGCCAATTGCATAGCTCAACTGAATGGTGCATTTCTCAGCCAGACCCGCGGCCACGACATTCTTTGCCAGATAGCGCGCGACATAGGCAGCCGAGCGGTCCACCTTCGTCGGATCCTTGCCCGAAAACGCGCCGCCACCGTGTGGGGCGGCACCGCCGTACGTATCGACGATGATCTTGCGCCCGGTCAGCCCGGCGTCGCCATCAGGGCCACCGATGACAAAGGTCCCGGTGGGGTTGACCCACCATTCGGTTTCGTTCGTGATCCAGCCTTCTGGCAGGACTTCGGTGATGTAGGGTTCAACGATGGCCCGGATGTCGGCGCTGGTTTGCGATTCATCGGCGTGCTGAGTCGACAGGACAATCGACGACACGCCGACCGGTTTGCCGTTCTCATAGCGGACCGACAGCTGGCTTTTGGCATCCGGGCGCAATGTCGGCTCGGTGCCGTCTTTGCGCACTTCGGCCAAGCGGCGCAGGATCGCGTGCGCGTAATGGATCGGGGCCGGCATCAACTCGGGCGTCTCATTGCTGGCGAAACCGAACATGATGCCCTGATCGCCGGCACCTTCGTCCTTGTCACCTGCCGAATTGACACCCTGCGCGATATGCGCGGACTGCTCGTGCAGCAGATTGGTGATTTCACAGGTGGCGTGGTGAAACTTTTCCTGCTCATAGCCGATGTCTTTGATGCAGGCGCGGGCGATGTCTTCGATCTTGCCCATATATTCGCTGAGTTTATCTTGATTTGATAATCCGACCTCTCCGCCGATGACCACGCGGTTGGTCGTGGCAAAAGTTTCCGCCGCGACGCGCGCTTCGGGTTCTTCAGTCAGAAAGGCGTCAAGAACCGCGTCCGAAATCCGGTCACAGACCTTATCGGGGTGGCCCTCGGACACGGATTCCGAGGTAAAAGTGTAATTTTTCCGGGACATTTAGCGCTCCAATAGAATTTATAGCCACGTCAGGAAGCCGTTGTGGCAGACTTGCGGGGCTTACCGGGACTAGGCCGTGCCGTCAAACTTTAAGTTTCGCGTCTGCAGCACGACCGCGCTGAACAGACCCGCCAGCAACACGACCAAAAACGGCCACTCGCCAAACCGGCTATAAACAGTCGGCGGGCGAACGACGGGCATCCGAGCATCCAGGAATCCGGCAGTGTTCAGCGCCAGACTGGCTGTCACACGCCCCCACGGGTCGATCATCGCAGAGACGCCGGTGTTGGCGACCCGCGCCATGGGCAGCCCCTGTTCGATGGCGCGCATCCGGGCCTGCGCTAGATGCTGCAACGGCCCCTGCCCTGTACCGAACCACGCGTCATTGGTCAGCTGCATCAAAAAGGCGGGCCGCGCGGGGGCGGCATTCACGTCCCGCGCAAAAACCGCCTCATAGCAGATCAGCGGCAGCGCTTTGCCGATCCGGCCCAGATCCATCAGTGCGGCCCCCGGCCCCGACGAATAACCGTTGCCAAACTGCGACGCCAAGCTGCGGATGCCGATTTTGCCCAGCATGTCACCAAAGGGAATGTACTCCCCGAAGGGTACCAGATGATGCTTGTCATAGGTCTGCTCGACGCGCCCGTCCGGCCCCAGCAGGACCGCAGAGTTGTAAAACTGCATATCCGTCCTGCGCTGCACGCCAAGCACAACGGGCGTGCCGCGCGCCGCAAGACTGATCTGGTCCAGCGCCCCCTGTGCCAGATCAAGCGGCCATGGAATGGCGGTTTCCGCCCACAGGATCAGATCGGGTGCGGCACCGGTATCTGTCGGCGGCTCACTGGTCAGGGCCAGTTGACGGTCGAAAAACTCCGGTATCTTGGCCGGGTCCCATTTGTCCTTTTGCGCTGCATTGGGCTGAATCAGCCGTACGGTGATGTCGGCGACCGGCGCGTCAGGGCGGCTGAAGGGGAACACAAGCAATGCGGCGATCGCAACGCGCAGGATGAAAAGCCCCGCCTGCCGCACGCCGCCATGGGGGGACGGCGTGGCAAACAGCACGGCAACGGCCAAAAAGGCCAGCGTCAGCCCATAGGGGCCGATCCACGCCAAGGTCTGACCGGGCCAATGATCCACCAGCGCCTGCGAAAACATACCCCAAGGAAACCCGGTGAACAGATAACCGCGCAGAAATTCGGCAGCGGTCAGGCAGAAAACAAGCGGCCAGGACCGCGGCGACAGCCAGCGCGCCACCCAGAACGCCAGCGCCCAAAACAGCGCCAGTCCCGCACATAAACCCACCAGCGCAAAAGGAGCCATCCATGCATAGCGGTCTGCGTCGACCATGAACGGCGACAAAAGCCAGTACCAGCCATGTACGAAATATCCAAATGCAAAGCACCACCCAAGAGCGGCGGCCTGCCCCGACTTGCTGGCACGCTGAAACAGCGCCAACAGCACCACGACGGCGAACAGCATCACAAGCGGCGTGTCATAGGGGGCCTGCCCGAATGCCGCGACCGCACCTGCCACCATTCCCCCGCCAAGCCGCCCCAAAACCGCAACGGAAGGCACCCTCATCAGGTGGCCCCGGAGACGCGCACCCGCAGACGTTTGATACGGCGAGGATCGGCGTCGATGACTTCGAACTCGTGGCCATCGGGGTGGATCACAACCTCGCCTCGCGCTGGAACGCGCCCCGACAACATGACGACCAGACCGCCAAGGGTGTCGATTTCTTCTTCGTCCACGTCATCGTGATCGGTCAGGGAATGGCCGATCTCGGCCTCGAATTCCTCAAGCGGTGTCTTGGCTAGCGCAAGATAGTAGTCGGGTTTTTCGACCGTCCAGTACTTGCCCTCGTCAACGTCGTGTTCATCCTCGATCTCGCCGATGACCTGTTCGATCAAATCCTCGATGGTCACCAAACCGTCGACGCCACCATATTCATCGATGACCAGCGCCATGTGACGGCGTTCGGCCTGCATCTTTGTTAACAAGACGCCGATGGTCATCGACGGAGGCACGAACAACAGCGGCCGCAGCATCGCGACAAGATCGAAATCTTTCGTCGATCCGTTAAAGCCGTGGGTCAGGGCCAGATCCTTGAGATGCGCCATGCCAACCGGTGTATCCAGCGTGCCGTCGTAGACCGGCAGGCGGGTCAGGCCGCTTTCCTTGAACACGTTAACCAATTCATCCAGCGTCGATGTCACTGGAACGGCGGTAATATCCGCCTTGGGGATCGCAACGTCATCGACGCGCATCCGGTGCAGGTTCATCATTCCCCGCGCGCTCAGCTTGTCAACTGGCCCGGTGGTCGCCTGCTCATCGTCAACGGGGTCGGACGGGCTGAGCGCCCCCATGACCCGAGAGAAAAATCCGCCAGATTTCGGGACGTCCGCGTCGTCCGCTTCGATCTGCTCTATGTCGCCCAAAAGCTGCGCGCTTTGCGCCGCTTCAGATGATCCGTCTGTGTCGCCCATCGGTTCCCGTCTTCGTGTGTTAAGGTATTCAAGCAGGCTATAGCCCTGCATCATCCCTATATGGGTCATCCAACCCCAGTTTGCCAAGTATTTCTACCTCGAGAGTTTCCATGACCCCGGCATCCCCATCGCGCACGTGGTCATAGCCCAGCAGGTGCAGCAGCCCGTGCACGATCAGATGCGTCACGTGATCGGCCATCGGCGTGCCCGACGCCTGCGCTTCGACGGCGCAGGTGTCATAGGAAATCGCGATATCGCCCAGTTCCAGCATTCCGTCAAAATCTGGCTCGACCGGGATTGGTTTGCCGCCGTCTGTGGCAGCGCCGCGTTCGTCTGCGGGCCAGCTGAGCACATTTGTGGCTGTTGGTTTGTCGCGAAAATCGGCATTCAGATCGATGATGCGCGCGTCGTCGCAAGCCAGCAGCGTCACCTCGGCGCGGTCAGGGTCAAGCTCAAGATGCGCGAGCGCCGCCGCGATGGCGCTGGTCGCAAGGTCCGGGAGGTTCAGGGAAGCCCATCTGGGATCCTCAACAACAATATCGACGGCGTTCATTGGCAGCGGACCGGGGGCCAGCCCCCGGACCCCCGGAGTTTATCTGGCAAAATGAAGAGATGACACGGCATCAGCTGTGACCGGCGTCTGCTTCGTAAGCTTCGATGATTGCGGCCACAAGTGGATGGCGCACGACGTCCTTGGAGGTGAAATAGTTGAAGCTGATCCTGGGAATCGTTTTCAGCAAACGTTCCGCATCCTGCAGGCCAGACTGTACGCCGCGTGGCAAATCGATCTGTGTGCGGTCGCCGGTGATCACCATACGGGACCCCTGGCCAAGCCGCGTCAGGAACATCTTCATTTGCATCGAGGTGGCGTTTTGTGCCTCGTCCAGCACCACAAAGGCGTTTGACAACGTGCGGCCCCGCATGAACGCCAGTGGCGCGATTTCAATGCGCTTGTCTTCCAGAAGTTTGGCGAGCTGCTTGCCGGGCAGAAAATCGTTGAGCGCATCATAGAGCGGCTGCATATAGGGATCGACCTTGTCTTTCATGTCGCCCGGCAAGTACCCCAGCTTTTCACCCGCTTCGACGGCAGGTCGGCTGAGGATGATCTTGTCCACATGGCCGCCGATGAACATCGACACGCCTACCGCCACCGCAAGATACGTTTTCCCGGTACCCGCAGGCCCGATCCCGAATGCCAGTTCATTGTCGAACAGCGATTGCACATAGGCCTTTTGCGCGGCGGTGCGCGGTTCGACGCGTTTCTTGCGGGTCTGGATTTCGATGCCGCCCAATATTGGCATTTCCATCTGATCGCCCGGCCGGACGCCGGTGCCCACAGCCGAATTGCCCATCCGAAGAAGGCTGTCGAGATCCGCGGGTTCGACCGACCGTCCCCCTTCCAGGCGCGCGTAAAGCGCGTTCAGCACGGTTTCCGCCCGCGCGGCGGCATCAGGATCCCCCAGGATCGACAGTTGGTTGCCGCGCCGGACGATCTGCACCTCAAAGGCCGCTTCGATGGCGGTCAGATTGGCGTCGTAGGGACCACAAAGATCAATCAACAACCGGTTGTCTGGAAACTCAAGAAGGGTTGAGCCGCTGGCGGGAGGGGTGATGATGTCACTTGAGGTCAAAGCCTGATCCTATTTGAGGGTTATACGCAGTATATGGGGCATGCTGCCCATTATGCACCTGCCGCAAGACAAAAAAGGCCGGAGCGCAACACGCCCCGGCCGGATTTCGAGATATGGCGGAGGCCCAAGATCAGTTTGGATCCCGAACGTTCGAGCCGCCTTTGAAGTCGCCCGCCGTGTAGGTCGGTTGCGCCACGCCAGAGCATACCGGCTTGCCGTATTTGTCCAGACGCTGGCTCAGGTAGCCTTCGACGCCATCATCGATGATCCAGTGATCGCACCCGTTTGGATCGACCCAGATGCCCGCCTGTAGCTGGCTGAGGTGTTTTTTGTCGAACCCGCGGTCAAAGGTCTTGTCGGCGGAATAACCGCTTCCTGGCAGGCCTTCGTAATCGGCACAGGCAGTCAGGCCCAGGGCACAGGCGGTGACCATGAAAATCTTTGCTTTAATCACTTTGCTGTCCCCTTAACGAATGCAGATAATTTCGACACGGCGGTTCTTTGCCATGCCTGCGGCCGAATTGTTCGCGGCTGCCGGCATCCGTTCGCCGTAGCCGCGCACATCCGAGATCCGCGCGCCGGACTTCTGCGCGATGGCAGCAACCGAATTGGCACGGTTCAGCGACAGGCGCATGTTGTATTCGTCGGATGCGCGGCTGTCGGTATGGCCGCTGATGATGTAGGATACCGCACCAGTGGACTGGAAGAACTGCGCCAGACGCGCCTTGCCCTGCGCGTGGATGCGGTAGCTGTCGGTGGCAAAGAACTGGTCGGTGTTCATCACGCCGCACACATTGCCGCGCCGACACACCGGAATACCCTGGCGGCTGACATTGGGTGTCATATAGCCTTCGGCACCGTCGTCCATCACCCAGTGTTCGCAGCCATCGGGATCAACCCAGATGGTGGGGATGTATTGGCCCTTGTCGCGGCCCCCTTGCGATGGTGTCTGAGCATCGGCAGCTGATGCCTGGAAAACGAATGCCGCGGCAATCACCGTGCCCGCAAACCGTCGCAGCCCTTTGGAAATAGTCTTTAACACAACCCTCGTCCTTTTCTTAATTCCTCGGCTGGAAAAACCACCACTGCCCCAGGCTCAGTGATCCCCCGCAATATCTAGTCAGATTAGGCAGAAACTTCGGACCTGTGAAGCACCAATGCTGCCCGATTTTCCATATTGTGGCCACACTTAGACGATTTTGTGGCAATTGTGGCAAAATTGGGGCGTAATCAGCCGGGGCTTTCAGGTTCTCTGGGGCTGGCGATGCTGCTGCGCTGTCAGAGAATTGGTTTTCGCATCGACGATTCTTACGCGGACGACATCGCCGATGGCGGCGGTCGCATTGTCAATGTGAACCGAATGCAGGTATTCGGACTTGCCGACCATCTGACCCGGCTCGCGTCCGGCTTTTTCCACCAGCACAGACACGTCGCGCCCGACCATACCATTTTGGATCTCGCGCTGGTGGCCCGTGATCAGACCCTGCAATCGCTGCAACCTGTCGTCGGCTACGTCCGGGTCAACCAACACCCGCTCCGCCGCCGGGGTGCCGGGGCGGGTC
>JBFGFW010000105.1:0-7472 GCA_041579395.1 Sulfitobacter sp. | reverse complement strand
GCCATCCGCCCCGATGATTAGGTCGATCGGCCCGTGCGACAGATGCAGCCTGTTACCGGACAAAAGGGCCGCCAGCGCCGTCATTTCTTGCCTTTCCCCCATCCATAATTCTCGCGGTCGTTCGGGCTGGACTGCAACGCGCCTTTGGCGACGCGCCGCACGTCTGGTGTCAGAACCTCGGCGACCGGCTGAATGTGCTGCATGTGACCGCCAAGCGTGCCGTAATCTTCGCGCCGAAGCGTGAATTCGATGGGTGCGACCAGCGCGGGCGTGGGAACATAGCCGAAGGAATTGGTGGGCATGTCCATCACATCGACCATCACGGTGATGCCACCCCCGGGCCAGACATAAGCCTCGGCTCCGCCGCAGGACACATGGGTCAGCGATTCCTTGACCGACCGGGTCAGGCGCACGGGGTTTTCCGTGACGCCCGCGCGCAGGCTGCCCCCCGCGCCGCCCATGAACAAGACCGAACACAGCGACGGTTCGCAGTTTTCGGCGATGCGTTCGGCGACGGCCAGCAGGTCCGGCGTGATCTCGGCGGGCTGCGGCACAAGTTCATCGTCGAGGATGAAGTAAGCCCATTGCTCGCCCGTGGTCGAGATCATCAGCAGCCGCAGCCCCGGCCACGCACGCTTGGGATCGGCGGGGCGCAGAATGGTCAGCGGATCTTTGACATCGGTGCCACCCCAGCCGGTGCCGGGATCGGCCACCTGAAAATAGCGCCCCGGCGTTGACCTGCGCCCGTTGATGCGGATGCCGGACGGTTCCATGTCCAGCCCCTTGCCCGCCTCATGTTCGCTCAGCACGCCGGTGATGTGGTCGTCGACGACGACAACCTCGTCCACATGCCCATGCCACTGCTTGGCGAACATCCCGATGGTGGCCGACCCGCAGCCGACGCGCATCAGTTTTTCCGGCACGCCGTTGATGATCGGCGCATGGCCCGCCTGCACGATCATCGTCACGCCGCCGTCAATCGTAACTTCGACGGGGTCACGATTGCACAGGCGCAGCAGCGCATCGCAGGTCACGCGGCCCTCTTTCTTGGAGCCGCCGGTCAGGTGTTCGACCCCGCCAAGCGACAGCATCTTGGACCCGTATTCCGACGTCATCACATGGCCGATCGCCTCGCCTTCGACCCGGACGATGGCGCGTTCATCCCCGATGTGGCGGTCGGTGTCGATCTTCACCTTGACGCCGCAATAGCTGAAGATTCCTTCGGTCACGACGGTAACCATATCGACGCCGTCGACTTCCTGGCTGACGATGAAGGGGGCGGGTTTATAGTCGGGGTATGTGGTCCCTGCTCCCACCGCAGTGACGAAGGCACGGCCGCCCTGAATCACGTCGCCGTCCCAATCCTGGGCGTTGTCGCCCTGATCCAGAAACGCGACCGCCTTGGCCCCCGATTGGATCACGGTCAGCGGATCAAGCCGCACCAGGACGCCCGCGTGGTTTGCGTACCGGTCGCAAGCGCCGGATTTGCCGTCTGCGATATAGCACATCACCGGGCAGGCATCGCAGCGGATTTTTTCGGGCTTGGGGTCGCGCAGATCGTCAGGCATGTCCGGCCTCCTTGAGGGCGGCGCGCAGGCGCGTCGGAGTTGCGGGGGCGTGGGTAATCCGGGCACCGGTGGCTTGATATATCGCGTTGAAAATCGCGGGGGCCGTGGGGATCAGCACATGTTCGCCCAACCCCTTGGCGCCGTAGGGACCATGCGCATCGGCGATTTCGATAATCAGCGTTTCGATCGGGGGGATGTCGCCGATCGTGGGGATCAGATAATCGTGCAGGTTTTCGGTGCGTCCGGGAATGTATTCCTCCATCAGTGCCATCCCCAACCCTTGGGCGATGCCGCCGTGCACCTGCCCCTGAACCAACAACGGGTTGATCGCGCGGCCCACATCATGGGCGGCGACGAACCGCAGGGGCTTGCACAGGCCAAGCGCGATGTCGACTTCGACCACCGCCAGATGGGCGGCATAGCCGAACTGCGCGTAGGGTTCGCCCTGACCATTAGCGTCCAGCGGTTTGATCGGCGGATCATAGGTTTCCTGCGCCATCAGCACATAGCCTTCGGCATTGGGCGTAAGCCGCGACAGGTCAAGCGTCTGGGTGTGTCCCGCATCGCTGATCCGTACCCGACCGTCTGCCAGCGTGATCTGCGCCGATGGCCCGGCATTCACCTGCCGCAGAATTTCACCGCGCAATGCTTGCCCGGCTTTCAGCGCCGCATTGCCGGACACGAACGTTTGCCGCGAAGCAGAGGTTTTGCCCGCATCCGGCGTGATGTCGGTATCGGCCCCCAGCAACGCGATCACCGCGACGGGGACCCCAAGCGCCTTGGCGAAAATCTGCGGGATCACCGTGTTTGACCCCTGCCCGATGTCCAGCGCCCCTTGATGCAGCACAACCCGGCCATCGAGGCGCAGCCCGGCCTTGATGGTCGACGGGTTCGGCAGTGACGTGTTTCCGCAGCCGTACCAAGCGCTGGCGATCCCAACGCCGCGTTTATGGGTGGTATGCGCGGCATTGAAAGCGGCGCATTCGGCCTTGGCAGTTTCCCACGCAGGTTTCAGCGCCTCAAGACAGGCGGTGATGCCGACGCCCTGGCCGAACACCTGTCCGCAGACGGTCGGCACCCCGTCGGTCAGCGCGTTTTTCAGGCGAAAGTCCAGCGCGTCCATCCCCAGCTTTTCGGCCAGCAGATCAAACGCGGTTTCCTGTGCGATGGCGGTTTGCGGCACGCCAAAACCGCGAAACGCGCCCGACGGCGGGCAATGGGTGTGCACCGCGCGGCTGCGGGCGCGGTAATCGCGGACGGCATAGGGGCCAGAGGCATGGACCGGCACGCGGTTGGCCACGGTCGGGCCCCAGCTGGCATAGGCCCCGGTGTTGAAATCGCCATCAAAGGTAAGGCCCATCAGGGTGCCGTCGGATGTCGCGCCGATCTTGATGCGGATTTGCGCGGGGTGCCGCTTGGTCGTGGATTGCATGGTTTCTGTGCGGGTATAGGTCATGCGCACCGGCTGCCCGGTCTTGATCGCGGCAAGCGCAATGAACGGCTGCAGGGACAGGTCGATCTTTGACCCGAACCCACCCCCGACCGCCGTCGGCACGATGCGGATATCAGCCATCGGCATATCCAGAATATACGCCAGCGTTTCGCGGTCGATGCCGGTGGCTTGCGTGCAGGCATGTACGTGCAGGCGGCCATCTACCATCTCGGCAAATCCTGCCTCGGGTTCGATATAGCCGTGTTCGACGAAGCTGGTCTTGTACCGCGCCTCGACCGTCACATCGGCGGTATCCAGCGCTGCGTCGGCGTCGCCGCATTGCACGTACCCGCCACACATGATGTTGGCCTTGCGGTCCTCGAAGAGTTGCGGCGCGCCCGGCTCAAGCGCCTCGTCGATGTCCGAGATCGCGGGTTGCGGGGTCCACTTGATGGGAAAAGACGTCAGATCAAGCGCGTTGATCGCGTCGGCATCTCCCACGACGCAGGCCACCGCTTCACCCCGAAAACGAACATGGCGCACGGCGAACACCGGCTGATCCAGATAGCCGGGGATCACGCCGAATGCGTTCCGGCCCGGCACATCACCCGCCGTTAAAATCGTGGCAACGCCGGGGTGGGACGCCTGCCATGCATCTGTATCGCCAAGCGTAAAATTGGCCGACGGATAGGGCGACCGGATGACGCGGGCCACCAGCGCCCCGGCGGGGGCAACGTCATCGCCGAACCTCTCGCTGCCATCAACCTTGGCCTGCCCGTCAAGACGGCGCGCGGGGTGTCCCAGTTCTTGCGGGGCATCGATCAGTTGGTCGGCGACATGGGCAGCAACGACTGCATCAATAATAGTGCGGTAACCGGTGCATCGGCACAGCACCCCGCCAAGCGCATCCTGCACCTGTGCCGCTGTGGGCTGCGGCGTTTGGCGCAACAAGGCCACCGCAGACACCATCATGCCGGGCGTGCAAATCCCGCATTGGGCCGCCTGATGACGCTGAAAGCTTTGCATCAGCGCCTGTGCATCCGGGTCGGCCCTGACCAGACCGGCCAGCGTTTCGACACTGCGGCCCGTCGCCTGCTGGGTGGGCATCAGGCAGGCGCACACAGGCGCGCCATCGATCAGCACGGTGCAGGCCCCGCAGTCGCCCGCGTTGCAACCGACCTTGACGTCTGTGCGCCCCAGCCTGTTGCGCAGGCTGTGGGACAGGCGTTCGCCCGTGCGCGCATCGACCTGCGCAATCTCGCCGTTCAGGGTAAAAGAGGTGACAGTCTGGGTGGCGGATTTATCCATCACGCGGCCCCATCTAAAGCAAGGGCCAGCGCCTGACGGACGACCGGAATAGCGGCGACTTGTCGATAGTCGGCGCTGGCGCGCACATCGGTGATGGGGAACAGGCCGGTGATCAGATCGGCGGTCACATGGTCAGCCACCGCATCGCGGGACAGGCCGCGCAAGGCTTCCTCGAGCGCGGTCAGGCGTTGCGCCACGGGTGATGCGGCACCGATCGCGATGCGAATGTCGCTGATAGTTCCTTCGTCCTCGGTGACCAAAACCGCAACCATGCAGATCGAGATCACCAGATATTTTCGCGCGCCGAGTTTGACAAAGCTGCCCCTGCTGTGCGCAGGCATCTGCGGAATATGGATCGCGG
Source organism: Sulfitobacter sp. (assembly GCA_041579395.1). GTDB lineage: Bacteria > Pseudomonadota > Alphaproteobacteria > Rhodobacterales > Rhodobacteraceae > Sulfitobacter. The sequence continues at coordinate 2,803 of JBFGFW010000105.1, read as the reverse complement.
TCAGCAGTTCATTTGCCGCCCGGTCAGTCTTGCGCACGCCTTGCAGGAAGGTGCCAAGCGGCAGCTGACGGACACCTTTGGTCGACGTCAGTTCCACTTGCGCGCCTAGCGTCAGCAGCGGCGGCACGCCATCGGCGGCAGGGGATGCGTTGCACAGATTGCCCGCCACGGTGCCGGTGTTCTGGATCTGAACCGACCCAACCTCGCGTGCGGCAAGTTTCAGCCCGTCAAAGGCAGCGGGCAGATCGGCATTGATGATATCCGTCCAGGTGGTCGCCGCCCCGATGCGCCAGCCGTTGTGGGTTCGGGTCACACCGCGCAGATCCGACACCCGCGAGATATCAACCAGCGTTCCGGCAAAATGCCGATCACCCTGCGCGGGAAACCAATCCGTGCCGCCCGCGATCACTGCAGCGTCGCCCAATGCCAGCGCCTGTATGGCATCATCCAGCGTCGTGGCGGTGATATAGGTCATGGCTGCAATGTCCCAGGTGTTTGTCGCTAAACTTGTTGGTACACGAATAAGAATTGAAGGTGGTGCTCTCTGTCAAATCAATTCGGCAGACCGTCAGCCGACAAACGCTTTTTCGACCACGAAAGTGGCGGGTCGGTTGTTGGCCCCTTCCTCCAGTCCGAACCCTTCCAGCGTCTGTTTTGTGTCATTCAGCATTGCGATAGACCCGCAAATCATCGCGCGGTCCGTGTTTGGGTTGATCGGCGGCAGGCCCAGATCTGCAAACATCTTGCCCGACGCCATCAAATCGGTCTGCCGCCCCCGGCGCGGCCAATCCTCGCGGGTCAGCGTGTCGTACAGCGTCAACCGCTGCGCCAGGTCGCCAACCAGCGGATCAGCCTTGAGCGCCGCGACCAGATCGCGGCCATAGATCAGATCGCCCGCCGTGCGGCATGTGTGGCACAAGATCAGGTCGTCGAATTTTTCATAGGTTTCGGGGTCGCGGATGATCGATGCAAAGGGCGCGATGCCGGTTCCCGTGGCGAACATCCACAGCCGCTTGCCGGGCAACAACGCATCATTGACCAGAGTGCCGGTCGGCTTGCGCCGCATCAGCACCGTGTCGCCCACCTGCAGCCTTTGCAGGTGTTGGGTCAGCGGGCCGTCGGGCACTTTGATCGAATAGAACTCGACCTCGTCGTCCCAGGATGGCGACGCGATGGAATAGGCTCTGAACAGGGGCTTTTCGGCATTGGGCAGGCCGATCATCACAAATTCGCCGGACCGAAAGCGAAAGACATCGGGGCGGGTGACGCGAAAGCGAAACAGGCTGTCGGTATAGTGTTGCACCTGCGTGACAGTTTGCGCATAGACGCCAGCAGGGACCGCAAAGGCGGCGGTGGGGGGCGTCAGGGTGGGTGCACTCTGCATGGTTTGCTCCTGTGATCAAAGCGGCAACTTATTGTTTGTATACATACGAAAAACTGTCAAGCCTTTCATCTTGATCGGATCGGTTTTTCTGTTAGCGTTCAAACGAAACCCACGCTGCCTGAAAGGTATTCCATGTCCCAGAGCCCTGCAAAACTTGTGATCCGCAACATCGGAATGATCCTGTCTGGCAAGATGGAAGACCCTATTTTTGACGGTGATTGCCTGATCGCGCTGGACGGCAAGATCACCGAATGGGGCAAGGCGGTCGATCTGGATTGCGACGGGGCCACGACCGAGATTGACGCGCACGGTGCCACCCTTGCCCCCGGCCTGATCGACAGCCACGTGCATCCGGTGGTGGGCGATTACACCCCGCGCCAGCAGCAGCTTGGCTGGATCGATTCGACCCTGCATGGGGGTGTGACCACGCTGATTTCCGCTGGCGAAGTGCACATGCCCGGACGGCCGAAGGATATTGTCGGTCTTAAGGCGATGGCGATCGCGTCGCAACGCTGGTACGAGAATTTTCGCCCCTCTGGCGTCAAGGTGCATGCGGGCGCACCCGTCATCGAACAGGGCATGGTCGAGGAAGATTTTGCCGAGATGGCCCGCGCCGGTGTGACCCTGCTGGGCGAGGTCGGGCTTGGGACCGTAAAGGATGGCAAAACCGCTGCGCAGATGGTCGGGTGGGCGCGCAAATATGGCATGCAAAGCACGATCCACACCGGCGGGCCATCGATTCCCGGATCGGGGTTGATCGACGCGGATATGGTGCTTGAGACCGGGACCGACGTGGTCGGGCACATCAATGGCGGCCACACCGCCCTGCCCGATGATCAGATCATCTGCCTGTGTGAAGGCTGCAAGGCAGCGCTTGAGATTGTGCATAACGGTAATGAACGCGCGGCCCTGCTGACGCTGAATACGGCACGCGAGTTGGGCAAGCTGGACCAGCTGATATTAGGCACTGATGGGCCTGCAGGGTCTGGTGTCCAACCCTTGGGGATCATGCGTATGGTGGCGATGCTGTCCTCCCTGGGCGATGTTCCGGCGGAAATTGCGTTCTGCTTTGGCACCGGCAACACGGCGCGGCAACGCAAGCTGGACACCGGTTTGATCGAGGCGGGCAAATGCGCCGATTTCGTGTTGATGGATCAGGCGCAGCATGCACCGGGCAAAACCCTGCTGGAATCGGTGCAATTGGGCAACTTGCCCGGCGTCGGAATGACGGTGATCGACGGCGTCGTGCGCAGCCTGCGCAGCCGCAACACCCCGCCCGCAACGCGTCTGCCCGAACTGGTAAAAGGAACGGTGGGGGCTTGACTGCGCAGTTTTGAACCCCAACGGTTGGGACAGACCATCGGCGAGCCTGACCCGAACAGCGTCCTTTTTTCAGGACCGGTGGGCATGGCTCCGCAG
>JBFGFW010000104.1:0-7540 GCA_041579395.1 Sulfitobacter sp. | reverse complement strand
TGGAGCTGCATCCCCACCGTACCGCCCTGATCTGTGATGACTCGCGGATGACCTACGCCGAACTGGACGATGAAGTCAGGGGCGTGGCGGCAGGCCTTGCGGCGCGCGGCGTAGGGCCGGGCGACCGGGTGGCGATGCTGCTGGGCAATGGCGTGCCCTTCGTCGTGGTGACCTACGCCGCGGCCTTTCTGGGTGCTGTCACGGTCCCGCTGAACCCCCGCGACCAGAAGCCCGGCATCCTTCATGCGCTGCGCAACTCCGAAGCAATCGCGCTGATCGTAGAGGCAGAGTTCCGTGACATCGTCCCCGGCGCGGAGGAAATCCCCGAACTGAAGGCGCGCTTTTCGGCCGGTGCGGCGCAAGATTTCGAGGATTACGAAACGCTCCGCCGCACGGCACCGTCAAGCGCCCCTGCCGAGACGCGCGAGGATGCGGTCGCCACGATCCTCTACACCTCTGGCACGACGGGCGTGCCGAAGGGTGCGATGCTGACGGGTCTGGGGATCGTGCATTCGGCGACCAATTTCATGCAAACAATGTCACTGGGGCCGGAAGATACCACCGTGGTTGTGGTGCCGATGAACCATGTGACCGGTCTGGTCGCGGGGATTCACACAGTGGTCCGCTGCGGCGGATGCATCGTGGTCATGCGGGCGTTCAAGGCGGTCGCGTTCCTTGAGTGTGCGGCGCGTCACGGAATGACCTATTCGCTGATGGTGCCTGCAATGTATAACCTGTGCCTGCATCAGGCCGATCTGAGCGACTTTGATCTGTCCGCGTGGCGCGTGGGGGGCTATGGCGGGGCACCGATGCCGGCCGCCACGATCGAACGGCTGGCGACCGCACTGCCCGGGCTTGGCCTGATGAACGCCTACGGTGCGACGGAAACCACGTCCCCCGCGACGATCATGCCCGCGGATCAGACGGTGCAGCGCAGGCTGTCGGTGGGGCGTCCGGTGCCCGGTGCCGAGATCTGCGTGATGGATGACGCGGGCCGCGAAGTGCCCCCCGGCAAGACCGGAGAGCTGTGGATACGTGGTGCGATGGTGGTGCCCGGATACTGGCGCAATCCCGAAGCGGACGCGCGGGAATTCACGGCGGGTTTCTGGAAATCCGGCGACATCGGCAAGATCGACACGGACGGTTTCGTGTACGTTCTGGATCGCAAGAAGGACATGGTCAATCGCGGGGGACACAAGATCTTTACCGCCGAGGTTGAAAACGTTCTGACCGCCGTACCCGGAGTGATCGAGGCCGCAGTGGTCGCCAAACCCTGCCCAATCCTGGGCGAGCGGGTGCATGCGGTTCTGTCGGTCAAACCCGGGCAAATATCCGAGGACGCGCTGAAGCGCCACTGTGCGGCGCAGCTGGCCGATTACCAATGCCCCGAAAGCTACACGCTGCGCGAGACTCTGCTGCCGCGCAATGCCAACGGCAAGATCCTCAAACGACAGATCAAGCAGGAACTTGGCTTTGACACCGCCTGAGCCTGCGCCCTTCCCACTTCCCGCTCTCCCGGAAAGGAACACCCAGCCATGAACACCCAACTGGAACGGCACGGCATTTCGCAACGTGCGCTCGACATAGCGGACAAGGTCGAAGCCTTCGTGCGCGACACCGTGGCCCCTTTCGAGGGCGATCCGCGCTGTGGTCCGCACGGACCGTCCGAAGACCTTGCCGATGAACTCAAGGCACTGGCCCGCGCCGCAGGGGTGATGACCCCGCATATTCTGGAGGGTGGCGATCATCTGACCCAGCGTGAAACGGCTGCGGTGCTGATCCGTTCCGGGCTCTCGCCGCTGGGACCGTTGGCGTGCCACACCTGTGCGCCCGATGAGGGAAATATGTACCTTCTGGGCAAGGTGGCATCCCCCGAACTGAAAGAGCGGTTCCTGCCGCGAATGGTCGACGGCAGCATGCGGTCGGCATTTTTCATGACCGAACCCGCCGAAGAGGGCGGTGCGGGGTCAGACCCGTCGATGATGCTGACCACCTGTCGGATGGACGGCAATCACTGGGTCATCAACGGGCGCAAGACCTATATTACTGGCGCGGATGGCGCAGGTATGGGGATAGTGATGGCGAAATCCGATGACGGGGCCTGCATGTTTCTCGTCGATCTGCCCGATCCGGCGATCCGCATTGACCGGGTCATGGACACCATCGACAGCTCGATGCCAGGTGGCCATTCAGAGATCACGATCGACAACCTGCGCGTACCGGCGGACCAGATGTTGGGCGCATCTGGCGAAGGCTTCAAATACGCGCAGGTAAGGCTGGCCCCTGCCCGCCTCAGCCACTGCATGCGCTGGCTTGGGGCCTGCGTACGGGCCAACGAAATCGCCAGTGATTACGCGAATCGTCGCCATGCCTTCGGCAAACCTCTGGTTGATCACGAAGGGGTCGGTTTCATGCTGGCCGAGAACCTGATGGACCTTAAACAAGCCGAACTGATGACCTATTGGTGCGCGGATGTGCTGGACCGTGGCGCGCAGGGCGGGGCCGAAAGTTCGATGACCAAAGTGGCCGTCTCGGAGGCACTGATGCGCGTCGCGGACCGATCCGTGCAATGCATGGGCGGTCAGGGTGTCACGGCCGACACGATTGTCGAACAGGTTTTCCGCGAAATCCGTGCTTTCCGCATCTATGACGGCCCGACCGAAGTGCACAAGTGGAGCCTTGCCAAGAAGATCAAGCGCGACTGGAAAGCGGAGCATGCAGGGTGACCAGTGCCGAGGGCAATCTTGGCGTGATGCCCGTGCGACCCGGCTTCGGGTTCGACGAGGCGGCTTTGGCGCGCTGGATGACCCAGAATGTGGAGGGCTTTGCCGGCCCGCTTGAGGTGTTCGAGTTTTGTGGCGGGCAGTCCAACCCAACCTACAAACTGATCACGCCGGGCAAGACCTTTGTGCTGCGTCGCAAACCGCCCGGACGGCTGGCGAAAGGTGCGCATGCGGTAGACCGTGAAGCGCGGGTGCTGACGGCCTTGGGCAAGACAGGATTTCCTGTCGCCCATGTACACGGCGTTTGTCTGGACGAGACGGTTATTGGCAGTTGGTTCTATGTCATGGATATGGTGGATGGCCGGATATTCTGGGATGCGACCCTGCCCGATGTTGTTGCGGCTGACCGGCCTGCGTATTTCGCGGCGATGAACGCGACCCTGGCGCGGCTGCATCAGATCGATCCAGATGCCGTCGGCCTGAGCGATTTCGGCCGCGCCGGAAATTACTTTCAGCGCCAGATCAGCCGTTGGACCCGGTCCTATCTTTCGGACACCGACGCGGGGCGTGATCCCGGCATGGACAAGTTGATCGCGTTTCTGCCCGGTGCCATTCCCCACGGGGATGAGACCGCAATCGTCCACGGCGATTTTCGCTGTGATAACCTCATCTTTCATTCTACCGAGCCGCGGGTCATCGCCGTTCTGGATTGGGAATTGTCGACGCTGGGGCATCCGCTGGCGGATTTCGCCTATCATGCAATGATGTACCGGATGCCACCGCAGATCGTGGCGGGTTTGGGCGATGTCGATCCCGGCCGCCTGAACATTCCCGATGAAGCTGCCTACGTCGCGCAGTATTGCGCCGCGACGGGACGCGTGGGCATTCCCGATTACGACTTCTACATCACCTTCAACTTCTTCCGCATGGCCGCCATTTTTCACGGCATCAAGGGCCGAGTGATCCGGGGCTCGGCAGCATCAGAGCATTCCGCCACGCGGATCGCGCACTTTCCAACCCTTGTCAGACTGGCGGTTGATGCAGCCGAGGCCATCGCATGACCGCTCCCGTTCTTCTGGACCTGTCCGACAGTATCATACGCACTACGCTGAACCGGCCCGGCAAGGACAATGCGATTGATCAGCCGATGGCGCAGGCTTTGCTGGACGCGGCGGTGCGCTGCGCCAGTGATCTCAAGATCCGATGTGTCGTGCTGACAGGCGCTGGCAAGATGTTCTGCGTCGGAGATGATATCAGCGAATTCGCGGCCAGCCGTGAAGGGATCGCGCCATTTCTTTCCCGGCTGGCCGGCACATTGCGTCAAGCGACGAGCCTGTTTGCCACGATGCGAAACCCACTGATCACGCTGGTCAATGGAACGACGGCCGGCGCGGTTCTGAGCATGGCGATTTCGGGTGATATCGCACTGGCGGATCCTGAGGCAAGGTTCACGGCGGCCTATCTTGGCATCGGTCTGACGCCGGATGGTGGCATGACAAGGCTGTTGCCACGCCCCGTGGGCATGCGGATGGTGCAGGACATGATCCTCACCAACCGCCGTCTGGACGCGGCGGAGGCAGCTTCCATCTGCTTGATCAGGCCCGCTGGCTGTTGCACGACAACTTCAGCTCTGGCTTCGCCAGCCAGATGGACCGCGAACTGGTCTCGGTCACCGCCGCCGGAGACGGACCGGAGGGGCGCGAGGGCATTTCCGCCTTTCTGAGCAAACGCGCACCGGTGTTTCCGACCAGCGCATAATTTCAATCGACAAGAATTTACCACACGAGAGGACCCCATTCCATGAGCCTACTGTTCCAACCGCTCAGCATCGGCGCACTGACCCTCGCCAACCGCATCATCATCGCGCCGATGTGCCAGTATTCGGCCATCGACGGCAACGCACAGGACTGGCACGTGATGCACCTTGGTCATCTGGCCATGTCGGGGGCTGGCATGTTGATCCTCGAAGCCGCCGCGGTCTCTGCCGAAGGACGCATCACGCCCGGCGATCTGGGACTGTACTGCGACGATAACGAAGCCGCATTGCGCCGCGTCCTGACGGCCATCCGAAGCCACTCGGATATGCCGCTTGTGATCCAGTTGGCACATGCGGGGCGCAAGGCCTCCAGTCGCGCCCCGTGGGAGGGTGGCGACCAGATCTTGCCCGACGCGACCGATGGATGGAAGGCGGTCGCCCCGTCCCCGCTGCCCCACGCGCCGGGCGAAGACGCCCCGGCTGCAATGGATTCCTCAGATTTGGCGCGGACGAAGGAAGACTTCGTGCAATCGGCGAAACGCTCCGTGCGGCTGGGGTTTCAGGGGATCGAACTGCACATGGCCCATGGCTATCTGCTGCATCAATTCCTGTCGCCCGTTTCCAACCAGCGCACCGATGCCTACGGCGGCAGTCTTGAGGCGCGGATCCGCTTTCCGCTCGAAGTGTTCGAGGCGGTAAAGGCTGCGGTGCCCGCCGACCTGCCCGTCTGGGTGAGGGTATCGGCCACGGACTGGGTGCCGGACGGCTGGGACATCGAAAGCACCCTGGCGCTGTCCGCTGCCTTGAAGGACCGAGGCTGTGCGGCCATCCACGTCTCGTCGGGCGGCATCTCGCCCCTGCAGCAGATCCCGGTCGGCCCCGGCTATCAGGTGCCCTTTGCCGCGCGGATCAAGTCAGAGACCGGTCTGCCCACCATTGCCGTCGGTCTGATCACCGAGCCTGAACAGGCCGAACAGATCCTGCAGGATGGCGATGCGGATGCAATCGCGCTGGCGCGCGCCATACTCTACGATCCGCGCTGGCCATGGCATGCTGCTGCGGCCCTTGGTGCGCAGGTAGAAGCGCCAAAGCAATACTGGAGGTCGCAACCGCGCGAATTCTCCAACCTGTTCAGAGACATGAGTGTTGGCCAGCGCTGACCTGCGTCATGAATACCACAACCATATTTCAGGAGCGGCCATGACGGACTTCATCTTTAATACCACACCCTCCATCCGACAGGAGCTGGGGGGAGCGGCACGCCTGGGCGCCATCCTGGACACGCTGGCCTTCGCAGCAGACCGCAAGTCTGTGCTGTTTGTCACGGATCCCGGCCTCGTTCAGCTTGGACTGTGCGACGCGGCACTGAAAAGCCTCGATAGGGCCGGTTTCGATGTGACGGTATTCGGCAGCGTTGAACCGGACCCCAAGGCATCGACGGTTCTCGAGGCTGTCGGTATCGCGAAAGCAACCAACACGGCCTGCGTTGTCGGTTTCGGTGGCGGCAGCGCGATGGATGTGGCGAAGGTCGTGGCCCTGCTTGCCGCGTCAGATCAGCCGATCGGGGACGCATACGGCGTCAATCAGGCAACCGGTCCGCGTTTGCCCCTGGTGCTTGTGCCGACCACCGCCGGGACAGGATCAGAGGTGACGGCAGTCGCCATCCTGACCACGGGCGCGCAAGAGAAGAAGGGCATTGTTTCGCCGGTCATTCTACCGGATGTAGCGCTGCTGGATGCAGAGCTCACGATCGGGCTGCCGCCCCACATCACGGCGGCCACAGGTGTCGATGCGATGGTGCACGCGATAGAGGCCTATACCTCGAAAAGCGCCAATAACAATCCGATATCCAGAAGTCTGGCGGTTCACGCGCTCGACCTGTTGGGGGCCAACATCCGCGAAGCGGTCGGCAATGGCGGCAACATCGCGGCAAGAGAGAACATGCTGCTGGGCTCGATGCTGGCCGGACAGGCTTTTGCGAATTCGCCCGTCGCCGCCGTCCATGCGCTCGCCTATCCGATCGGCAGTCTCTTTCATGTGCCTCACGGGCTGTCAAATGCGCTGGTTCTCGCGGAAGTCATGGGTTTCAATGCGGCCTGCTGTGGACCGGCCTACGCCGACCTGGCCCCCCATGTTTTCCCGGAGATTGATACGAGCCGCGACTCCAGTGAGATTTGCAGTGACTTTATCGAGCGCCTCGTCCAGCTCAACATCGACTTGGGGCTTGAACCCGGGCTACGTCACGTCGGGATCAAGGAAACGGACCTTGATCGCCTGTCTTCGGACGCGATGAAACAGACCCGCCTTCTGGTCAACAACCCACGTGAAGTGACGCAACAGGATGCACGCCGGATTTATGAAGCCTCACTGTAGAGTGGCGCGTTGATGCAAATTTCCAGCGCCCTGTCAAATTGCACAAAAGCCGGTCGGCAGAGTTCCTGGCGTCCGTCGACTGCGTTATTCTGTCCGAAGACGGGCTGAACCAAGAGCGTCTTCCGGCTCATCTTCCACTTTCTGTGGTTCCGATGGGCCAGAAACTGTAAGAATGGCAGGTCTTGCTGGCGCGGCCGTTCGCGGCACACCGATCAAAGAAGGGAGACGCGGTTAACAAATTCTGTCGCAGGACATCGAGAGCCATCTGGCCAGATGAAAAAATCACGCGATACGTCACCGCAGGATATCCCGGCAGCGGCTGTCGCGTTTTCAGAACATTTCGAACGCCAGAGAATGGTTTCAAATCGGTTACAACATTTTTAATGACATCGCCTACAGGGCAACAGCAAAGCACTGACAATCAAACAGGAATTTTTAAACTAGCCGCTCCATCCAGCGCAAGTGCCACGGATAAACGCGCGGCCTGCATGACTGTGGGGTTGTGCATTCCTGGGTCTCCTATGGTGCGCGTTTGGGGTTTCGCGTCCATGAGGCGCACATACTGCACGGGAATTGGGGCAGTCCAGCCCCCCAAAAGAGGAGACAATCGCGAAAAGGGGACGTAGTGCAAAGGGTCTAGCGCGCCCGAAAGCCGCCGATTTCACGCTGGTTTGATCTTGGCCACCCT
>JBFGFW010000103.1:0-7587 GCA_041579395.1 Sulfitobacter sp. | reverse complement strand
CAAGACTGATGAAATCGGTGTTTGCGGTCTCTTCGCGGGTAATTGTCGTGCCGTTGACCAAAGCACGCGCCTCGATCAGCACTGCGTCTTGACCAAAGTACAGTTCTGCCTGCCAGCCGGTGATCAACACGCGGTGGTTGGGCGACAACAATACTGCCGTATCGTTACCTAGCACCCCAACCGCGATACGGATCGGCGCGCTGCTGGCACTGCGCGGCATCTTTTGACGGTTCATGCTTTTCAGCGGCTGCTGCCCGCAATCCAACGTGGCGACCAGATCGCCCAGTTTCAGCGTTTCAATCGGACGGGCACCCTGCGCGGTTTCAATCATCGTGCCGCAGGTCAGGCCAGACGCCGTGATGGCGGTGGCCCCGTGGGAAAACGTATTGCTTAAAAGTTCGGACATGCGGGCACCTTAACCTTGGGTTCAGGTGATCTTGGGCTGCAATCCGGGCCTATTTGTGATGGTTTTCAGATCAATCTGGGCAATTGCGTGTCGGGCGCAGTATTTTTCCGCGCCCGACTGTGTGTTTTTGCCTTATTCCGCAGGCACCGCTTGCTTGTCATGGGCCAGCGGTGCGGGAATGTGAATCAGCATTTCCTTTGGGCAGATCTGCATGAAATTGTCTTTTTCGCTATCCCAGTGCTGCAAGATATCGGCAGCTTTGCGGCTGTTGGTTTCCGCAAGATGACGTTCGACCAGCGTTTTCAACTGGTGTTCCCAATGGTCGACCGTCACCGGGCAGGTGACCAGCGTTTCGCGGTTCAGCATCTTGTCGGCCCTGCCTTTCGGGTCATACAGATAGGCCATGCCGCCGGTCATCCCTGCGCCAAAGTTGGCCCCGATGTCGCCTAAAATCACGGCAACGCCGCCGGTCATGTATTCACAACCATTGCTGCCACAGCCTTCGATCACCACATGCGCGCCGGAATTGCGCACGGCAAACCGTTCACCAGCACGGCCAGCGGCAAACAGAAAACCCTTTGTCGCGCCATACAGCACGGTGTTGCCGATGATGGTGTTTTCAGAGGCGACAATCGTGCTGGCCATGGATGGACGCACGACGATTGTGCCGCCCGACAGACCCTTGCCGACATAGTCATTGGCATCGCCCGACACTTCCAGCTTAAGCCCCGGAGCCGCAAACGCCCCCAGCGACTGCCCTGCTGACCCGGTGAGTTTGACGGTCAGGTGATCGGGTTGCAGATTGTTGTTCATGCCAAAACGGCTGATAATATGGCTTGAGACGCGGGTACCGACGGTGCGGTGCGTGTTCTGCACCGCATAGCTTAGCTGCATCTTTTCGCCGTCTTTCAGGAACCGTTCGGCATCGCGCACGATTTCAGCGTCAAGCGTGTCCAACACCGCATTGCGCGGCTTATTGCGGTCATAGACAATCTCGGCCGCGCCATCGACAGTGATCAGCAGCGGGTTCAGATCCAGATCGTCCAGATGCGCAGACCCCCGGCTGACCTGCGCAAGCAAATCGGCACGGCCAATCACATCATCCAGACTGCGCGCGCCGATCGACGCCAGCAATTCGCGGACCTCGGTGGCGTAAAAGGTGATAAGATTGACGACCTTGTCAGCATTGCCGGTGAATTTGGCCCGCAACGCATCGTCTTGGGTACACACGCCGACGGGACAGGTGTTGGACTGGCACTGGCGCACCATGATACAGCCCATCGCGATCAATGCGGCGGTACCGATGCCGTATTCTTCGGCCCCCATCATCGCGGCCATGACGATGTCACGGCCTGTACGCAGGCCCCCGTCGGTCCGCAGGGTCACGCGGTCGCGCAGGTTGTTCATCGACAGAACCTGATGCGCTTCGGTCAGGCCCATTTCCCACGGCAGCCCCGCATATTTGATCGACGTCGCAGGTGACGCACCGGTGCCGCCGTTGTGTCCGGAAATCAGGATGATATCGGCCTTGGCCTTGGCGACGCCCGCTGCGATGGTGCCGACGCCAGACGACGCGACCAGCTTGACCGTCACCTTGCAGCGCGGGTTGATCTGCTTGAGGTCATAGATCAGTTGCGCAAGATCTTCGATGGAATAGATGTCGTGGTGCGGCGGTGGTGAAATCAGCGTCACGCCTTTGGTAGAATGTCGCAGCCGGGCGATCAGATCGGTGACCTTCATGCCGGGCAACTGCCCGCCTTCGCCCGGCTTGGCGCCTTGGGCGACCTTGATCTCAAGCTCTTCGCACTGGTTTAGATATTCGGCTGTGACACCGAAACGGCCCGACGCGACTTGTTTGATCTTGGCCGATGGGTTGTCGCCGTTGGGTTCGGGCAGGAAGTGCGCGGGGTCTTCGCCGCCCTCGCCACTGTCCGATTTCGCACCGATCCGGTTCATCGCGACGTTCAGCGTCTTGTGCGCTTCGGGCGACAGGGCACCCAGCGACATGCCGGGCGTCACGAACCGCTTACGGATCGAGGTGATGGATTCAACATCTTCGATCGGGACAGGTGCGCCCAATGGCTTGATATCCAGAAGGTCGCGCAAATGGATCGGCGGATTGCTTTGCATCTTGGCGCTGTACTGCTTCCACATCTGATAGGACGCCTTGTTGCAGGCCATCTGCAGCATGTGCATCGACGACGCTTCCCAGGCGTGGGTTTCCCCAGACGCGCGGGCCTTGTAAAAGCCGCCGATGGGCAGGATGGTGCCGTCGCCCTTCCAGCCGCGTTCATGTACCGCTTCGGCCTTGCGCTGGATGCCGGTGATGCCGATGCCGCTGATGCGGCTGGTCATGCCGGGAAAATACTCGGCGCACATGGCGCGGCTCAGGCCCACCGCCTCGAAGTTCAGACCGCCGCGATAGGATGACACTACGCTGATCCCCATCTTGGCCATGATTTTCAGCAGGCCCTGATCGATTGCCTCGCGGTAGCGCGACATTGCATCTGTCAGCGACCCGTCCAGCAGGCCACGATCAATGCGGTCAGCCAGCGAATCTTCCGCAAGATAGGCGTTTACCACGGTCGCACCGCAGCCGATCAACACGGCAAAATAATGCGGATCGACACATTCAGCAGACCGGACGTTCAGCGATGTGAACGTACGCAGACCCTTGCGGGTCAGTTGGCTGTGGACCGCGGATGTCGCAAGGATCATCGGCATGGCGACGCGGCCCTCACCGCTGAACTGGTCGGTCAGAACGATGTGGCCCGCACCGGATCGCACCGCGTCTTCGGCTTCGTCGCGGATGCGGCGCAGCCCTTCGCTCAGCTTGATGCCGCCCGGTTCAAAGCTGCAGTCGATGGTCACGGAATCCGCGTTGAATTCCCCCATCAGCTGGTCAAATTGCGCATTGGCCAAAAACGGGCTGTCGAGCACCAGAATCTCTGTTTGGGCACTGGATTCATCCAACACGTTCTTCAGGTTACCAAAGCGGGTTTTCAGGCTCATCACCCGGTATTCACGCAAGCTGTCAATTGGCGGGTTGGTGACCTGGCTAAAGTTCTGGCGAAAGAAATGGCTGAGCGGGCGGTACTGGTTGGACAACACGGCTGACGGCGTATCGTCACCCATCGACGCCAAGGTTTCCTTGCCATCCTCGGCCATGGGGGCAAGGATCTGCTCAAGTTCTTCGATGGTGTATCCTGCGGCCACCTGCCGGCGGCGCAGTTCATTGCCTTTAAACAGCGGCTTTTCATCTATGTTGCTTAGCGCGTCGTCCAGTTCGTTGATCTTGCCGACCCACTCGCCAAAAGGGCGTGACGCGGCCAGCTTGTCCTTGATCTCGGTGTCGCCGAACATCTTGCCTTCTTCGATGTCCACGGCCAGCAATTGACCGGGGCCCAGCGCGCCTTTGCGGATCACGTTCGCCTCGTCCTGGGGGACCATGCCCGCCTCGGACCCGGCGATCAGCATGCCGTCGGCTGTTACCACAAAACGCATCGGACGCAGGCCGTTGCGATCAAGACCGGCGCAGACCCAGCGGCCGTCGGTCATCGCCAGCGCCGCAGGGCCGTCCCACGGTTCCATCACCGAGTTGCAATAGGAATACATGTCGCGCCACGCTTCGGGCAATTCGACCGCCTGCTTGGACCAGCTTTCAGGCACCAGCATGGTTTTTGCCATGGGCGCGTTGCGGCCCGCGCGGACCAGCATTTCAAACACAGCATCCAGCGCGGCGGAATCCGATGAACCGGCGGCAACGATCGGTTTGATGTCTTCGGCCATGTCGCCGAATGTGGCCGATGCCATGCGGATTTCGTGGCTTTTCATCCAATTCAGATTGCCCTTCAGCGTGTTGATCTCGCCGTTGTGGGCCAACATGCGGAACGGTTGCGCCAGCCACCACTGCGGGAAAGTGTTGGTCGAATACCGCTGGTGATAGATGGCAAAGGCGGATTCGAACCGGTCATCCATCAAGTCGGGATAGAAGTTGGCAACATCCTGCGCCAGCATCATGCCCTTGTAGATGATCGACCGGCACGACATCGACGCAATGTAGAGCGTCGGCACCTGTGCGGCCAGCGCCGCCTTTTCGATACGACGGCGGATCACGTACAATTCACGCTCGAAGGTTTCTTCGTCTGCACCCTTGGCATTCGAGATCAGGATCTGCTCGATTTCGGGGCGGGTAGCATTGGCCTTTTCGCCCAAGATCGAAACATCCACCGGCACGTGGCGCCAGCCATAGATGTAATAGCCCATACGCAACACTTCGGTTTCGACGATGGTCCGGCAGGTTTCCTGAGCGGCAAAGTTTGTGCGCGGCAGAAAAACCTGGCCGACGGCGATCAATTCGTTCGTGCGGGGGCTGTGGCCGGTGCGACGTACCTGATCGTAAAAGAAGTTCACTGGAATCTGGACGTGGATGCCCGCACCGTCACCGGTTTTGCCATCGGCATCGACCGCGCCCCGGTGCCAGATCGCCTTGAGCGCCTTGATTCCGTTCAGCACGACATCGCGGCTGCGTGAACCGTCGATGTTGACCACAAGGCCGACACCGCATGAAGAATGTTCCTCGTCCTGTGAATACAGACCTTTTTCGGCCATGAACGCGCGCTTCGCTTCTTCACGGGCGACCCAGACTTCATCATATTTGGTCATTTGGTATCTCCTAAATCGGGCGCGCCGCAGCGCGAAATAATTTGGCTTTGCTGGGGCGCGCTGCGTTATTCTGCTGCAATCGCGCTGGTCGCGTTCATTTTCTCAAGGATCGCCTGCGCGCAATCGCGCCCGTCCTTGATCGCCCACACCACAAGGGACGCACCGCGCACAATGTCCCCCACCGCATAGACACCTTCCAGTTCGGTCGCCCCGGTGACGTAATCCGCCTTGATGGTGCCCCAGCGATTGACTGGCAGCTCCGGCGTCGACCAAAGCGTTGGCAGGTCTTCGGGTTCAAAGCCAAGCGCCATGATGACCAGATCGGCGTCTTCGACGTAATCTGCACCCTCGATCACCTCGGGGGCCTGACGGCCTGTGGCGTCGGGGGCCCCAAGGCGCATCTTTTGCACCATCACGCCAGTCACCGGATCGCCGACAAACCCCTTGGGCGCGGACAGCCATTCGAACACCACGCCTTCTTCTTCGGCGTTTTGCACTTCGCGCTGGCTGCCGGGCATATTGGCCCGGTCGCGGCGGTAAAGACATTTCACCGATGTCGCGCCCTGGCGGATAGACGTGCGCACGCAGTCCATCGCCGTGTCGCCGCCACCGATCACCACGACCTTTTTGCCGTGCGCATTCAGACGACCGGAATCGAAGTCCGCCACGTCATCGCCAAAGCTTTTGCGGTTGCTGACGGTCAGGAAATCAATCGCACGTTCCAGACCCACAGCACCCACACCGGGGGCCTGAATTTCGCGGGTTTTATACACACCTGTCGCGATGATCACGGCGACATGTTTGGCCTGGATGTCGGCAAAGCTGATGTCGACGCCAACATCGCAATTCAGTTCAAACGTGACGCCACCTTCGGCAAGCTGATCGTTGCGACGGATTACGATGTCTTTTTCCAACTTGAAGCCGGGGATACCGTAAGTCAGCAGCCCGCCCGCGCGGTCGTAACGGTCGTAAATGGTGACCTGCACACCGGCACGGCGCAGCACGTCAGCGGCTGCCAGACCACCGGGGCCCGCACCGATGATGCCCACGGATTCCGCGCGCTCGCTGCGCGGCTTGATCGCCTGAACCCAACCATTTTCCCAAGCGGTGTCAGTAATGTATTTTTCAACCGATCCGATGGTTACCGTGCCATGACCAGATTGTTCGATAACGCAGTTGCCTTCGCACAGCCGGTCCTGCGGGCAGATGCGGCCGCAAATCTCGGGGAAAGTGTTGGTGGCCTGGCTGACTTCATAGGCTTCCTTCAGGCGGCCTTCGGCTGTCAGGCGCAGCCAATCGGGGATGTTGTTGTGCAAGGGGCAATGGGTCTGGCAATAGGGTACGCCGCATTGGCTGCAGCGGCTTGACTGCTCCTTTGCCTTCTCGTCCGCGTATTCAGCGTATATTTCCTTGAAATCCTCGCGACGCAGATTCGGCATCCGTTTTTCGGGCATGTCCCGCGCAACCGTTGTAAACTTGAGCATTGGCTGCTTTGCCATGGTAATCCCTCCGCCGGAAAATCTTTGTTCGCCCGTCATACACGGGTCAAAAAAGATAATAAAGGCAGCAATGCTGACCTAAATGACGATTTATTGCCGCGGTTTGAGCGAGATTGAGCGCAAAGGTTCAGAAATTATATCCGAATCGGAACTAATTAATGTCTATGCTTCGCGGAACAGGCGGTTATACGTCGCAAACCTACCACATTTACACAGGCGCATTTCATGACGTTGTTCCATTTATTGATTGTCGCGATCATTCAAGGGCTGACTGAATTCCTGCCCGTTTCGTCATCCGCACATTTGATTTTACTGCCAACTTTGACCGGTGCCGTCGATCAGGGGTTGGCGATTGATGTGGCGGTTCATGTCGGCACATTGCTGGCGGTTATCCTTTATTTTCGCGCCGAGGTGGCAGAAGCCACCGTTGGTCTGGGCCGACTTGTGCGGGGCAAAGTCGACACTCCCGGCGCACAGACTGCCCTGTTGCTGATAATCGCGACCATCCCGGTGCTGGTCGTCGGTCTGATCTTCAAGGTGTTGGGCATCGAAGCGATGCTTCGGTCGGCGGCCGTGATCGGATGGACCATGCTGATCTTCGGCCTGGTACTGTATTGGGCCGACAAAACCGGTGCCAGCACCCGCACCGCCAAGGACTGGACCATGAAGGACGCCATCTTGATGGGCCTGTCGCAGGCTGTGGCCCTGATCCCGGGAACATCCCGGTCAGGCATCACCATCACCACCGCGCGCAAATTGGGGTATGACCGAAAGGGGGCCGCAACCCTGTCAATGCTGATGTCGATCCCGACCATTCTGGCTTCAGGCGCGCTGCTCTCACTGGACGTGATCGGTCAGGCGAATTGGCAACTGGCGCGCGACGCGACAATTGCTGCAGTTTTTGCCTTTGTGGCTGCAATGCTGGCACTGGTGCTGATGATGCGCTTGCTGCGCAGTGTCAGCTTTACCCCCTACGTGATTTACCGCGTCATCTTGGGAATCGCGCTGCTGGTCTAT
>JBFGFW010000102.1:0-7607 GCA_041579395.1 Sulfitobacter sp. | reverse complement strand
GCCCATCGACGTCAGCCCGATCCACACTGCCACACGGCGGGCGGCCCAAACCGCGCGCATCTGCCCCGGCTCGCGCCAGCGCAGCCACACCGACATGATCAGAGCTTGCATGCACACCACTGCCGCCAGCGTGACCCCCGCCCGCAGCACTGGCAGATCGGTCACCACCGTCAGCGTCGCCCCCCGATAAGCGACCGCCGAGATCGAGAACAAGAACCCCGACGCAATCCCCAAGGCCGCCGCACGGTTGCGCAGATCGGATAGGTGAAACCCCGTGGCATCCTTGCCCCCTGACAGCAAGAACAGCCCCACAACGCCCAGTCCGATCGCCAGCAGGCCCAAGGCGGTAACGCCTTCACCAAGCACCAGCCAGCCGACCAGCACGGTCAGGATCACCTCGGTTTTCTTGAACGTGATTCCAACCGCGAAGTTGCGCTGCTTGAACAGCAAGACGACGCAGACGGTGGCCAGAATCTGCGCCGTGCCCCCCAACAGGCCGTAGGTCCAGAACCCCGGTCCGATCTGGGGCAGCGCGGTGCCGCTGACCGTCAGATAGACCAGCAAACCGCCAACGATGAACGGCGCGGAATACAGAAAACGCGAGAACGTCGCCCCCGCAGCGGACAGCGTGGCCGTCGCCAAGAACTTCTGCAGCATGAAGCGCCCGGTCTGAAAAACCGCCGCAGCGAGCGTCACGAGAATCCAAAGATCAGGCAGGGCGTCTGTCATCGCCGTCTAGGCTTGCTTGGGCAAGAAATGACCGGCACAGATCGTACAGCAATCATATTTTCGGGTCTGGGTTTTCGGTGTGCCCGTCCACGGCAATCACTTGCCCTGATACCAGTCGCGCGCCGTCAGACCCCAGAAACACCGCCATGTTGGCAATATCGCGTGCCTCGACAAAGCTGCGCATCGAAGTGCCTTGTGCATAGCCTTCATAGACCTGATCGCGGGTCATGCCCTTGGCCGCAGCCTCACGTGCCAGCACGCCTTCCATGCGCGGCCCTTCGACCGATCCGGGGCAGATCGCGTTGGCGCGGATGCCAAAGGGGCCAAGCTCCATCGCGAGTGTTTTCATCAGGCCGATCATCGCCCATTTCGCCGCCGCATAGGGCGCACGGTTCGGATAGCCATAGATGCCAGCGGTCGAAGACGTGATGATGATCGCCCCCGACCCGGCCTGTTTCATCAGCGGGGCAGTATGTTTCGCCGCGATGAAGGTCCCTTCCAGATTGACGCTGACGCAGGCGCGGAAGTCTTCAAGTTCGACACTCTCAATCGGTGCCGTCGGCCCTGCGATGCCCGCATTGGCGCACAGCACGTCGATCCGGCCCATTTCAGCGATGACAGACGCCATCGCGGCCTCGTCGGTGGTACTGGCAAGGCGGTGATGCCAGTCCGCGGGGCAATGATCCAACGCCGCGCGATCCACATCGGTGACCCACACCTCGAACCCGTCAGCGGCAAAGCCAACCCCCATTGCGCGCCCGATGCCAGACGCCCCCGCCGTGATCAGGACCCTTTTCATCGTGGCGCACCGACGTAGCGGCCGATCCCGTCAGGCTTGGGCAGCCCGGCCTGTGACTGCGCAAACCGCACCAATGCGGCTTCGATCGCGGGGCTGGGATCGCTGGGCTTACGGGACTGCAAACTGACGTGCAGCAGGAAATGTTCGCCCGTCGCCAAAAGGCGGTCACCCTCGTACATCTCGTGCCACAGGTGCATCTTTTTGCCCGCCCCCATCAACACCCGCGTGCGCACTTCGATCAACGCCCCGGCATGGGCCTCGTCGATATGACGGATATGCGTTTCGGCGGTGAAATAGCTGCCCCCCGACGCGATATAGGCCGCATCACAGCCGATCAGTTCCATGAACCTGTCGGTGGCATCGGCAAAGGCTTGCAAATATTTCGCTTCGGTCATGTGGCCGTTGTAATCGGTCCAGTCCAGCGGCACGGCGCGCCGCACCGTCAGGACAGGCTGGCTGGCGTCGTCTATGTCAACCGCCCTCGCCGCCAGCACGGTGCCGTTGCGCAACGCAGTTTCGTGCTGCTTCATCAGATGGCCCGCGCCCCAGTCCTGCTGCTTGAGCGCGCGCATCATCGCCACAAGATTGTTGTCGCGGATGCGTTCCAGATCACGGATGCCATAGGCACCGGATTGTACGTCAGACTGTCCTGCGATCAGATCGACCAACTCGTCGGTGAATTCGGGCACGTCCGTCAGCTTGGTCCAGGGCCACTGCAAACAGGGGCCGAACTGCGCCATGAAATGCTTCATCCCCGCCTCGCCCCCCGCCACGCGGTAGGTTTCAAACAGGCCCATCTGCGCCCAGCGGATGCCAAAGCCGTACCTGATGGCGTTGTCGATCTCTTCGGTCGTGGCGATGCCGTCCTTGACCAGCCACAGCGCCTCGCGCCAGACCGCTTCAAGGAAACGATCCGCCACATGGGCATCGATCTCTTTTTTCAGGTGCAGCGGATACATGCCCAGCCCGGTCAGGGTTTCCTTGGCGCGGTCGATATGCGCGCCCTCGCGCCCATCACCCGGCACCAGTTCGACCAGCGGCAACAGATAGACCGGGTTGAAGGGATGCGCGACCATGATCTGATCGGGGCGCGCCATACCTTCTTGCAGCTCGGATGGTTTGAACCCCGAGGTGGACGACCCGATCACCGCGTCGGGATCACAGGCCTGCTGGATCGCCCCAAAGGTGGTGTGCTTGATCTCGAGCCGCTCTGGCACGCTTTCCTGTATCCAAGACGCGCCCTGAACGGCGTCGGCGATGCTGTCATGAAAGCTGATCGTCCCTTCGGCTGGCAGTGCTACGTCCGTCAGCCCAGGCATCGACCGCCGGGCGTTGCCCATGACTTCGCCGATCTTGCGTTCGGCCTGCGGGTCCGGGTCGAACACCTGCACGTTCCAACCGTTCAGCGCAAATCGCGCGGCCCAGCCGCCGCCGATCACACCGCCGCCGATGATTGCTGCTATCTTGGTCATTTTCGCATCCTTAGTTGACTGATGTCATAGCCGTTGAAGTCCAGAATTTCGCGCGCGGCGTTGATCCGGTCCGCGCCGCCCGTGGGGTGCCGGTCCAGGACCCAGCCAAAATCGCCCGCCGGATTGCCGACGACGGCGGTGCGGAACCCTTCGTCCACCCATAGTACCCACAAATCACGCATGGCCCCGTCGCCATGGCGCAGCGTATAACGCCCCTGCCCCGTTGCCGTCGCCCTCCACAGGTCCTTGCAATCGCCAGTGGCGGTGCAAAACTGAAGTGCCGGGCCAGCGGTCGTGTCCACCATGGCGACCTGTGCGGGCGCGTCCGCGCCAAAACTGCCGCGCACGACCCACGCCCCCCTGAACCGATCCTCATCAAACCGGCTGGTCGCCCCGATCAGGGCGTTTGCGTCGCGAAAGCCCGTACGTTGCTGCGGCACTGGGGCCGCACAGCCCGCCAGCAGTGCCAATGCCAGCAGCGCGTATTTCATGCAGCGGCCCGTTTTGTCAGCCCCAGGTTTTCACGCACCTCTGCCGGGCCGATGACCCGTGCGCCCATGTTTTCGATGATGGTGCCCGCGCGCTCAACCAACTGCCAGTTTTCGGCCAACACGCCCTTGTCGAGCCACAGGTTATCTTCAAGCCCGACACGCACGTTGCCCCCGGCCAGAACGCTGGCCGCGACATATGCCATCTGGTTGCGCCCCAACCCAAAGGCAGAGAACGTCCAGTCGTCCGGCACGTTGTTCACCATCGCCATAAACGTGTTCAGATCATCCGGTGCGCCCCACGGCACCCCCATGCACAGCTGCACCAAGGCGGGGCTGTCCAGCACGCCGTCTTTCACCAACTGCTTGGCGTACCACAGATGACCGGTATCGAACGCCTCGATTTCGGGCTTGACCCCCAGATGCGTCATCATCTGCCCCATCGCGGTCAGCATGCCGGGGGTGTTGGTCATCACATAATCGGCTTCGGCAAAGTTCATCGTGCCGCAATCCAGCGTGCAAATCTCTGGCAGGCATTCCGCGATGTGTTGCACACGTTCAGACGCGCCGATCATGTCGGTGCCTTCGATGGGGGGCATCGGCCGTTCGGTCGGGCCAAAGATGATGTCACCCCCCATGCCAGCGGTCAGGTTCAGGATCACATCGACTTCGGCCTCGCGGATGCGCGCAGTCACTTCGCGGTAAAGATCCAACCGCCGGCTGGGGGTACCGGTGTCAGGGTCGCGTACGTGGCAATGTACGATCGCGGCCCCCGCCTTGGCCGCGGCAATCGCGCTGGCGGCAATCTGTGCAGGCGAACGGGGCACATGGCTGCTGCGGTCCTGCGTGCCGCCGGACCCAGTCACGGCACAGGTGATAAACACGTCCTTGTTCATGGTTAGCGGCATTTTACGGCTCCTTTTTGAGGGGTTAGTACGGCATGGGATGGGCTTTGTGCGCGGCATTGATATCTTCGATGACATCATCGCCCAACGTCAGGTCCAGCGCGCCCAAAATCCGATCCAGTTGATCCAAGGAAGTCGCGCCAAAAATGACCGACGTCATGAACGGGCGTGCCTGCGCCCAGGCCAGCGCCATATGCACCGGGTCCAGCCCGTGTTTTTGCGCGACGCCCAGATAGGCATCTACGGCAGTGAACACGCGGTCGGACTTGCGCCCGCCCAGATCGCCATTGAGCGACATGCGCGACCCATCCGGCAGCGCGCCGTTCTGATATTTGCCGGTCAGCAGGCCCGCGGCCAACGGCGAAAACGACAAAAGCCCAACGTCCTCATTATGGCATGTCTCGGCCAGATCGGTATCGGCCAGACGGCACAGCAGCGAGTATTCGTTTTGCACGGACACCGGGCGCGGCCCGCCGGTCCGGTCAGCCGCCGCTGCCCATTGCGTCACCCCCCACGCGCTTTCGTTGCTCAGGCCGAAGCTGCGGATCGTGCCGCGCGTGACCTCGTCCTGCAACGCGCCCATGCAGTCTTCCATGTGGGCGATAACCTCGTTGCGGTCTTGCGACGACGGATCATACGTCCAGTTTTTCCGAAACATATAGCT
The DNA here is from genome assembly GCA_041579395.1 of Sulfitobacter sp. GTDB lineage: Bacteria > Pseudomonadota > Alphaproteobacteria > Rhodobacterales > Rhodobacteraceae > Sulfitobacter. The sequence continues at coordinate 2,550 of JBFGFW010000102.1, read as the reverse complement.
GCCGCGGTTGGGCCAGTGAAACTGGTACAGGTCGATGTAATCGGTCTGCAGTCGGCGCAACGACCCTTCGATGGTGGTGCGGATCGTGTCCGATGAAATGCCGGCCCCGTCGCGCACAGACGCCCCAGCCCCTGAATGCTTGGACGCCAGCACGATGTCATTGCGCCGCCCCGAAGCCGCGATCCACTGGCCGATGATGTCTTCGGTCAGGCCCACGGTTTCGGCGCGGATCGGATTGACGGGATACAATTCGGCGGTGTCGATGAAATTGATCCCCGCCGCCAGCGCCCGGTCAATCTGGGCGTGACCTTCTTGAGGTGTGTTCTGCGTGCCCCAGGTCATCGACCCAAGGCAGAAATCTGTCACCTCAATCCCGGTCCGGCCCAAACGGTTCATCTTCATCGCAAATCCCCCAGATCATTCGCGCACACACTCACGCAGCGCCCGTCCCATCGCAAGGGTGTTTTCGCCCCACAGCACCAAATGCCGTTTGCGCCCCTTTTTCGCCTCCCGCGTCGCTTTGTGCGTTGGCGTTGGCATCGAATGGCCGCAGAGTGCGCAGCATATGCGCTTGCTCATTTCCTTTGCGGCCCTGTTTTTGTCGGTCATTCTGCTGCAGCTGTCGTCGGGCGGTGTGGGGCCTTTGGACGTGCTGTCGGGCATCCAGCTGGGGTTCTCCAACCAGCAGATCGGCATGCTGGGATCTGCGCATTTCGTCGGCTTCTTCGTGGGCTGCTGGTGGGCACCGCGGATGATGGGCAGCGTCGGGCACAGCCGCGCCTTTGCGGCGTTCACTGCGGCCGGGTCCATCGGGCTGATGGCGCATATGCTGGTGCTTGACCCCTATGCCTGGGCGCTGATGCGGGTCGCGTCCGGGTTTTGCGTCGCGGGCTGCTATACCGTTGTCGAAGCGTGGCTGAACGCCAAGGTCACCAACGAAACCCGTGGCCGCACCATGGGGGCCTACCGCGTGGTCGACATGAGCGGATCACTGGCCGCGCAAATGATCATTGGCGTGCTGACGCCTGCATCATACGTGTCGTATAACCTGCTGGCGATCCTGTGCTGCGCGGCGCTGATCCCGCTGACCATGACGCGCCTGCCCCAACCAGAAATGCCCGCTCAGCCGCGTCTGCGCCCGCGCCTGGCCGTGGACCGATCACCGCTGGCTGCCGCTGCCGTGGTGGTTGCGGCGCTGTCCAGCGCATCGTTTCGGATGGTCGGCCCGATCTATGGCGAAGAAGTGGGCCTGAGCGCGGGCCAGATCGCGTGGTTCCTGTCGGCGTTCGTGCTGGGGGGCGCGCTTGCGCAATTCCCCATCGGCTGGATTGCCGACAAGTTCGACCGCCGCTGGGTGCTGATCTGGCTGTCGGGTGCGGCGATTGTCAGCTGTGCCGTCACGGTGATGTCTGCAGGCCTTGGCACCCGCGCGGTCTTTCTGTCGGCAACGCTGTTCGGGCTGACGACCTTTCCGATCTATTCTGTTGCCGCTGCCCACGCGCATGATTTCGCCAGCAGCGAAGAACGGGTCGAGCTGTCGGCGGCCTTGATGTTTTTCTTTGCGGTCGGTGCGATCTTTGCGCCCTATCTGGCATCGGTCCTGATCGAAGCCTACGGGCCTGCCGCGCTGTTTTCGATGATATCGGTGGGACATGGGGCGCTGGTGATCTTTGGCCTGACGCGGATGCGTGCGCGCCCCACCCGCAAAAAACGCACCGCCTACGTCTATGCGCCGCGCACCTCGTTCACTATTGGTCGCCTCTTGCGCCGTCAACGCGACAACGTCACCAACCGCGACGCGGGCTGACGCCTTGGCCCTAGCCCTTGCCCACAGGCTGCGCTAGAGGATGGTCAACGCATTTCCGGGGTTCCAAGACCATGACACGCCACCTGATCACTTCTGCCATTCCCTATATCAATGGCATCAAACACCTTGGCAATCTGGTGGGCAGCCAGTTGCCCGCCGATCTTTACGCCCGCTATCTGCGCAGCAGAGGCCACGAGGTGCTGTTCCTGTGCGCCACCGACGAACACGGCACCCCGGCTGAACTGGCCGCCGCCAAGGCGGGTCAACCGGTCGAACAATACTGCGCCGAAATGCACAAGGTTCAGGCCCGCATCGCCGAGGGCTTTGGCCTGTCATTCGATCATTTCGGACGGTCGTCCAGCCTGCAGAACCGCAAGCTGACCCAGCATTTCGCCGCTGCCCTGTATGATCAGGGCCTGATCGAGGAAGTCGAGCAGCGCCAGATCTATTCGCCCAGCGATGGCCGGTTCCTGCCTGATCGCTATGTCGAAGGGACGTGCCCCAACTGCGGCTTCGAAGACGCGCGCGGCGACCAGTGCGACAACTGCACCAAGCAGCTGGACCCCGAAGACCTGATTAATCCGCGCTCTACCGTTTCGGGGGCCACCGATCTGGAAATGCGCACGACCAAGCACTTGTTCTTGAAACAAAGCCAGTTGAAAGACCGGCTGGACGCGTGGATCAGCAGCAAGACCGACTGGCCGGTGCTGACCACGTCCATCGCCAAGAAATGGCTTCACGAT
>JBFGFW010000101.1:0-7608 GCA_041579395.1 Sulfitobacter sp. | reverse complement strand
GCAGGATAAGCATCTTGATGACCCGACTGATGTCCACATCCGGCCCCGCCTGATCCGCGAGCACCAACGCATAAAGCGTCAGGTGCCAGCTGTGTTCCGCCGAATTTTCACGGCGCGAAGCATCGCACAGCAAGGTGCCGCGGGTGACTGACTTGAGCTTATCCGCTTCGTTCAGAAAAGCGATCTGCTGCTCAAGCCGCCGAGTCATTCCTGCGGTGCTTTCCCACGATGATCAGCCAGTGCCTTTTTCAGGTAGGCACGGCCCTGTTGGGTCGCCATTCGGGTTCGAATCGCGGTCACGAACGCCTCTTCCATGGTCTGCGAGGACGCACCAAGAACCCCCGCAACCTCCATGAACAGACGGTCCTGGCCGGTCTCGGTCTGAACGGCAAGACATTCCTCGGCCAGTTGGTTGGCCATGTCGATGACGTTCTGGTCGGCCATCAGCGGGTCGTTTCGGTCAGGCGACGCTTGACGTAATCGGTCGTCGAGGTGATCAGCGTCTCCATGTGCGGCTCTTCGAAGAAGTGACCGGCACCTTCGATCTCCTGATGGGTAATGGTGATGCCCTTTTGCTCGTGCAGCTTGTTCACCAGATTGACGGTGTCTGCGGGCGGGGCCACGCGGTCGGCGGTGCCATTGATCACCAGACCAGAGGCCGGGCAGGGGGCAAGGAAGCTGAAATCATACATATTCGCGGGAGGAGCCACAGAGATGAATCCAGTGATTTCAGGGCGCCGCATCAACAATTGCATGCCGATCCACGCGCCGAACGAAAAGCCAGCAACCCAGCAATGCTTGGAATTGTTGTTCATCGACTGCAGATAATCCAGCGCTGACGCGGCATCGGACAATTCCCCAATGCCCTGATCATATTCGCCCTGGCTGCGGCCAACGCCGCGAAAGTTGAACCGCAGCACGGTGAAACCCATGCTGTAAAAGGCGTAGTGCATATTATACACGACCTTGTGGTTCATGTTGCCGCCGAACTGGGGATGCGGATGCAGCAGGATCGCGATCGGCGCGTCGCGTTCCTTTTGCGGATGATAGCGGCCTTCGAGGCGGCCTTCGGGTCCGGGAAAAATAACCTCGGGCATGGGCGTCCCTGATTGGGGTTCTGAAAGTGCGGCAGAATAGTTGACGAATTCGCTAAGGCACCTTAGAACGGTTCTAACTTGTCTGATCCCAGTGTTTCTGGGGGTCAGGCACTGCACTTAGGCATTCCATGCGTCCGCGTCAATCAAACAGGCGAAAATGGCAGGAGGATCACCACGATGAAATTGTCGACAAAGGGACGTTATGCGATGGTGGCGCTGGCCGATATCGCGCTGCAACCCGGCGACAATCTGGTCTCGCTTGGGGATATCGCCGAGCGTCAGTCGATTTCACTGCCCTATCTTGAGCAGCTATTCGTCAAGCTGCGCCGTGCCGAGCTTGTCGCATCCGTGCGTGGACCGGGCGGCGGTTACAGATTGGCGCGGCCCGCCAATACCATTCGCGTGGTGGACATCCTGGATGCGGTGGATGAAAAGGTCGACGCCATGCATGTGGGCGCGGGGGCTTCGGGCGGATCGTCCGGCAGCCGTGCGCAATCGCTGACCAACCGTCTGTGGGAGGGACTGAGCGCGCAAGTCTATGTTTATCTGCACCAGACGCGGTTGTCGGATGTGATCGCCAACGAATTGGCCCCCTGTCCGGCAGTCCCCAACCTGCTGGCCTTGGTGGACGAGGTGTGAGCATGCCAAGTGACGCGCACGCAGGATTTTTCTTGAAGAAGGATGAGGGACGCTGTCCCTCAAACTCCCTGGGATTTTTTGCCATTTGGAAGCGGGTGTGAGGGTATATCTGGATCATAATGCGACCACGCCCCTGCGGGCCGAGGCGCGAAACGCCATGCTGGCGGCGATGGATGTCGTCGGCAATCCGTCCAGCGTGCATGCCGAGGGGCGCGCGGCCAAGATGATCGTGGAGCGGGCGCGGGCACAGGTGGCAGAACTTGTGGGGTGCAAAAGCACGCAAGTGATCTTTACCGGCAGTGCCACCGAGGCGGCGGCATTGGCGGTGGCGCAGAAGCGGCATCATGGTGGTTTATTCGCGGCATTGCCCACCGAACATGATTGTCTGGGCGTATGGAGCGATGCGACGCTGGAGGCGGTGCAGGGGCGGGAAGGTGTGACTGATGTTGCAAAGCTGAATGCGCTGCATGCTTGGGTCGCCGGGTTGCCAGCGGCACCGCAAGGCCAGCGTGCCGCCTTGGTGGCCTTGTCGGCGGCCAACAGTGAAACCGGCATCATGTGGAGCGAGGGCACGGTGCCCGGCAGCGGCGCGGCCGGTGCGGTCATCGCCGACATTACCCAGGTCGCGGGCAAGGCACCGGTGGTTTTCGAGGTGGACACCCCCGCCTATGCGATTTTGTCCGCGCACAAGCTGGGCGGGCCGAAGGGCGTTGGCGCGCTGATCAACTTTACCGCGCAGGATCCCGACGCGATCGTGCGCGGCGGCGGGCAGGAATCCGGTCGCCGGTCGGGCACAGAGAATGTCATTGGCATTGCCGGGTTCGGTGCGGCGGCGGCGGCGGCGGGTCATGATGTGGCGCAAGGTCGGTGGGGCGAAGTGGCCCACCTGCGTGATTATCTGGAAACGGCTATTGCGGGGACGTCGTCCAACACTATTTTCATAGGGAGGGACGCGGTGCGGCTTCCCAATACTTCTATGTTTCTGACCCCCGGTTGGAAGGCAGAGACGCAGGTGATGCAGATGGATCTGGCCGGGTTCGCCGTATCGGCAGGATCGGCCTGCTCATCGGGCAAGGTCAGGTCCAGCAAGGTGTTGACCGCGCTTGGATATGATGCGCAAGACGCGGCATGTGCGATCCGCGTCTCGTTGGGGCTGGATACGACCAAAGAAGATGTGCAGCGTTTTGCCCGAAGCTGGGCGGCGAAATTCGAAAGACATGACACGCGGGCAGCGTAAGGCGGCCCCGGATGCAAAGAGGATCAGGTACGTGGAAAACACGATTGTAAAAGACGGCGTCGATCAGGAAACGGTTGATGCGGTGCGCGAAGTCGGCGGTGCCTATAAACACGGCTGGTCCACGGACATCGAAATGGACTATGCGCCGTTGGGACTGAGCCCTGACATCGTCAAGCTGATTTCGGACAAGAATGAAGAACCTGCGTGGATGCTGGAGTGGCGCCTTGCGGCCTTTGAGCGCTGGTTGACCAAGAAAGAGCCGAAATGGGCCATGGTCGATTATCCGGAGATCGATTTTCAGAACCAGTATTACTATGCACGCCCAAAATCGATGGCGGTCAAGCCGAAGTCCCTTGACGAAGTGGACCCCAAACTGCTGGCGACCTATGCCAAACTGGGCATTCCTCTGAAAGAGCAGATGATTCTTGCCGGGGTCGAAGGCGCTGAAGAATTGACGGAGGCACCGCGCAAGGTTGCCGTCGATGCCGTGTTTGACAGTGTCTCGGTCGGGACCACCTTTCAGAAAGAGCTGAAGGCGGCGGGGGTTATCTTTTGCTCGATCTCCGAGGCCATTCAGGAGCATCCGGAACTCGTTAAGAAATACCTCGGGTCGGTCGTGCCGGTGAACGACAACTTTTATGCGACGCTGAATTCGGCGGTGTTTTCGGACGGGTCGTTTGTCTATGTGCCGCCGGGTGTGCGTTGCCCGATGGAACTGTCGACCTATTTCCGCATCAACGCCGAGAACACGGGCCAGTTCGAACGCACGCTGATCATCGCCGACAAGGGGTCATACGTGTCCTATCTGGAAGGGTGCACGGCCCCGCAGCGCGACGAGTCGCAACTGCACGCCGCCGTGGTAGAGATCATCATCGAGGAAGACGCGGAGGTGAAATACTCCACCGTGCAGAACTGGTATCCGGGTGATGAAAATGGCAAGGGCGGCATCTATAATTTCGTAACCAAGCGCGCCGATTGCCGGGGCGACCGGGCCAAGGTGATGTGGACGCAAGTCGAAACCGGTTCTGCCGTGACATGGAAATACCCCAGCTGCATCCTGCGCGGCAACGACAGCCAGGGCGAATTCTACTCTATCGCCATCGCCAATAACATGCAGCAGGCGGACACCGGCACCAAGATGATCCACCTGGGCAAACGCACCAAGTCGCGCATCGTTTCCAAGGGGATTTCGGCGGGCAAGGCGCAGAACACCTATCGCGGTCTGGTGTCGATGCACCCCAAGGCCAAGGAATCGCGCAATTACACGCAATGCGACAGCCTGCTGATCGGCGACAAATGCGGGGCGCACACGGTGCCGTACATCGAGGTCAAGAATAATTCCAGCCGGGTCGAGCACGAGGCGACCACGTCGAAGGTCGACGACGACCAGCTGTTTTACTGCCGCAGCCGTGGCATGGACGAGGAAGAGGCCGTTGCCTTGGTCGTGAACGGGTTTTGCAAGGACGTTTTGCAGGCCCTGCCGATGGAATTTGCCATGGAAGCGCAGGCGCTGGTCGCGATTTCCCTGGAAGGGTCCGTGGGTTAACGCAACATGGTACGCAAGCTGAGTATGGAAATCGTCATTGCGACGCTGGTTTTCTGGGTGCTGATAACCCTTTTTGAGATGGGCAGCATGTCTGGGTCGGCGTTGGCGGCAACCTTCATGCGGGCGCTCATCTTTTCGATGCTCTATGCGGCGATCCGTATCGCTTTGGTTGTGTTCAGGGGCAAAGACAAATGACCCTGACAACGACACCATCTGTCGAAGCCCGCGCGAATGGGGCCAATGCAGTGGTCGGGATCGACATCGATCACACGATCATCCCGGACAGCATGATGATGGTGTCGGTGTCCGGCACGGCTGTCAGGTTGGACTGATGACAGGGTTGCCCGACATGCCCCCCCTGCGCCTGCACTGGTGGAAAGCGGTGCCGAATTTCGGCGACGCGATCAGCCCCGTGGTGCTGGCGCATATGTCGGGGCGTGACGTCGTGCATGCGGGCGTGAACAGGGCTGATATCTGGGCCATCGGGTCGCTGTTGCAGGTTGTCAAACGCACCTTTTCAGACCCGCAGGACCACAAGCCGATGATTTGGGGTACGGGGTTGCTGCATCCGGTCAATGGCATTGCATTTCTGGACAACGTCGATATCGCCCTGGTGCGCGGGCCGATCACGGCGGCGCTGTTGGGGATCGACGCGCAGCAGTTTGGCGATCCGGCTTTGCTGATCAACGCTGCGTGGCCCCATTCGAAGGTGTCATCTGGGAAGATCGGCATCGTGCCACATCATTCGCTGGCAGATGACCCGGAATTGGCTGCATTCGTCAGGCGCAACCCGGTTTATCACGTGATCGACCCGCGCGACCCGGCCGACGCCGTCTGTGCCGCAATCGCCGCATGTGACCATGTGTTCGCATCGTCCTTGCATGGGTTGATCGTGGCCGATGCCTATGGTGTGCCCAACACTTGGCTCGATCCCGTGGGTCAGTCGCGCCTGAAATACCTGGACTATGCCGCCTCGGTGGGGCGCTGGATGCCTGCGCCCATTGCGCTGCGCGATATTGCGGACGCGGTACGGCCCGCACCCGACGCACCGCTGCCGTATCAGGCCGGGATAGATGCGTGTCGCCGTGCGCTGAACGCGACCTTTCCAGCCGCTTTGCGGGCAGGAGCAAGCGTATGAATAAATTCACGGAAAACACCCGGCTCGCGGGGTTTTCATTCAAACCATTCACTGTCATTGCAGCGCCAAAGCGCAAGAGAAGGACCACACCATGCTGAGCATCAAAGGCCTGACGGTCAAACTGGAAGACGAAGACAAGCAAATCCTTAAAGGTGTCGATCTTGAGATCGAGGCCGGCAAGGTTCATGCCATCATGGGGCCGAACGGATCGGGCAAATCGACCCTGTCCTACGTTCTGTCTGGCAAGGACGGCTATGAGGTCACCGGCGGCTCTGCCAAGCTTGAGGGGGTCGATCTGCTGGAGATGGAACCGGAGGAGCGCGCCGCCGCAGGCCTGTTTCTGGCATTTCAGTATCCCGTCGAAATCCCCGGTGTCGGCAACATGACGTTTCTGCGTACCGCCGTGAATGCACAGCGCAAGGCCCGTGGCGAAGATGAAATGTCGGCCGCCGAATTCCTGAAAGTTGTGCGCGCCCGTGCCAAAGAGCTGAAGATCGACGCCGAGATGCTTAAGCGCCCCGTCAACGTCGGCTTTTCGGGTGGCGAGAAGAAACGCAATGAAATCCTGCAGATGGCCATGCTTGAGCCGAAGATGTGCATCCTGGATGAAACCGATTCCGGCCTGGACGTGGACGCGATGAAACTGGTCGCGGATGGTGTGAATGCCCTGCGCTCTGAAGGGCGCGGATTTTTGGTGATCACCCACTATCAGCGCCTGCTGGACCACATCAAGCCGGACGTGGTGCACATCATGGCTGATGGCCGCATCGTCAAGACAGGCGGCCCGGAGTTGGCCCTAGAAGTTGAAAACAACGGATACGCCGACATTCTCGCCGAGGTGGCGTAATGGCCGACGCAGCAGTCAAAGTTTCACCGACCGAGGCAATGATCGCCACGTTGGACATGCCCAAAGGCGGCTGGTCTGACGCGGCGCGCGGCGATGCTCTGGCGCGGATGCGCGCGATGGGCTTGCCGCAACGGCGCGACGAATATTGGAAGTACACCCGTCCCGACACGCTTATCCAGCCGGTGGCAGCACCTGCGGCCCTGCGTGACACCGAAGACACGGCGCTGTTTGACAGCACCGACCGGCTGAAGATCGTGTTTGTCGACGGCGTGTTCGATGCAGACGCCTCGGATGATCTGGTGCTTGAGGGGGTCAAGATCGCGCGGCTGGCTGATGCGACGTCGGACCTGCATTGGGCACGCGACATATATGGTGTGCTGGAAAAGCGGGGGCAGACCCCGGTGGCGCGTCCGTTGGCGGCCCTGAACACCGCCTTTGCACCCGATGGCATTCTGATCCATGTGACCGCCAAGGTTTCCAAACCCGTCAACCTGATCTATCGCCGGACGTCGGAAACCGCAGATGCGTTGCTGCATCATTGTGTCAAGCTGGATGCCGGTGCCGAACTCACGTTGCTGGAAAACGGCCCCGTCGCCGCGCGGTACAATGGTGTGCTTGAGGTCGAGGTCGGCGATAACGCCGCGTTCCACCATGTGCGGGCCCAAGGGCGCGACCATGAACAGCGGGCCGCGACGCATATCTTCACCCGGCTTGGCACGGAATCGACGTTCAAGTCGTTTACCCTGACCGCCAATGGCGTGATGACCCGCAATGATTGTGTGATCGAGCTGACCGGCGACGATGCCGCAGCGCATGTGGCGGGGGCCTGCGTCGGCGACGGCGAAAGCTTTCATCACGACGACACGGTGTTCATCACCCACGACGCGGTCAATTGCGAAAGTCGTCAGGTATTCAAGAAGGTTCTGCGCAACGGGGCGACGGGCGTGTTTCAGGGCAAAATCCTGGTCAAGGCCGGTGCTCAGAAAACCGATGGCTACCAGATCAGCCAATCGTTGCTGCTGGATGGTGACAGCCAGTTTTTGGCCAAGCCAGAGCTTGAGATCTATGCCGATGACGTGGCCTGTTCACATGGGTCCACTTCGG
>JBFGFW010000100.1:0-7630 GCA_041579395.1 Sulfitobacter sp. | reverse complement strand
GACGGCATTGATCTGGCCCATGCCCACGCGAAAACCTGGGAAGACTGGATCGCCGCGTATCGGTTTCGCGTGACCAAAGGCAGCTACCGCCCGGAACTGGGGCCAAACAAACCCTATGAAAAGGGGGGCCTGTCGATGAACGACCTGTTTGCGATGATCGAAGGCGAAACGGGCGAGTCAGGCCTGCGCGCATTCTTCGACGAAGTCTGCGCCGATACCCCCCGGTTGCGCGCCCGCCTGCAGGTCCACGATCTGCTGCGCGAAGCCGATCTGAAATTGACAGCGCATTGCGCGCGGCATTTCCCCAATTTCACAGGGCCTTAGTTCAACTATTTGACGATCCCCAAAGTCTTTGCTAAGGGAAGCTGAACATGTCGCGGCAAAGGCCGCCGATTGGGCCATGCGGGCCGACATGAACGCTGCCGCGGGCCAAAATGAGCGTCCGCAATTACCGGACACACATGATAAAATTTTCTGATCTGAACCTGAACCCCAAAGTCCTGAAAGCCATCGAAGAGGCGGGCTATGAAATCCCGACCCCTATTCAAGCAGGGGCGATACCGCCCGCGCTGGAAGGCAAGGATGTCTTGGGCATCGCGCAAACCGGCACCGGCAAGACGGCGGCCTTCGTCATCCCGATGATCACGATGCTGGCCCGGGGCCGCGCGCGCGCGCGGATGCCCCGCAGTCTGGTGCTGTGCCCGACCCGCGAACTGGCCGCGCAGGTCGCCGAAAACTTTGACACCTACAGCAAGCATCTGAAGTTGACCAAGGCACTGCTGATCGGCGGCGTGTCGTTCAATGAACAGGACAAGCTGATCGACAAGGGCGTGGACGTGCTGATCGCCACCCCCGGGCGTCTGATCGACCATTTCGAGCGCGGCAAGCTGATCTTGTCCGACGTCAAGATCATGGTCGTCGACGAAGCCGACCGAATGCTGGACATGGGCTTTATCCCCGACATTGAACGCATCTTCCAGATGACGCCGTTCACCCGTCAGACGCTGTTCTTTTCGGCCACCATGGCCCCCGAGATCGAACGCATCACCAACACGTTCCTGTCCGCCCCCGAACGCATCGAAGTGGCGCGTCAGGCGACAACGGGTGAAAACATCACCCAAGGTGTGCTGATGTTCAAGGCGTCCCGCAAGGAACGTGAGGCGACCGAAAAACGCACCATGTTGCGCGCGCTGATCGATGCCGAAGGCGACAAGTGCACCAACGCCATCATCTTTTGCAACCGCAAGATGGATGTCGACACTGTCGCCAAATCGTTGAAGAAATACGGCTATGACGCGGCCCCGATCCACGGTGATCTGGATCAAAGCCAACGAACCAAGACGCTTGACGGCTTTCGGGCTGGCGATCTGCGGTTTCTTGTTGCCTCTGACGTGGCAGCGCGCGGACTGGATGTACCATCGGTCAGCCACGTGTTCAACTACGACGTGCCGAGCCATGCCGAAGACTATGTGCACCGCATCGGGCGCACAGGTCGTGCCGGCCGCGATGGCAAGGCGATCATGATCTGCGTGCCGCGCGACGAAAAGAACCTCGCCGACGTTGAACGTCTGGTGCAGCGCGAAATCCCGCGCCTTGAAAATCCGCTGGGTGGGAATGCCCCCAAGGACGCACCTCAGGACGCCAAGGCGGCCAAACCTGCCGCCGATGATGCTCCGAAGTCTGAAAAGCCCAAGCGCTCGCGTTCGCGCAGCCGCAAAAAGGACGATGCGCCGCAGGCCAAAGTGCCCGCAGATGACGCGCCGAAAGACACCGCTGACAAAGCGGCCGCGCCATCAGACCAGACCGCAAAGTCTGAAACAAGGTCAGATAGCAAGCACAAGCAAGAGCCCCGGGCCGAGAAGCAGCCCGATCAGCCCGCAAAGACACAGAATGACGACACTCAACGAGGTCAGCGCGCCCCGCAAAATCAGCGAAACGATCATGATCGGGGCGGACGCGGGCGCAGCGACAGCAGCCGCAACCAGAGCAGCCGCACCGACAACAAGATCGTTGGCCTGGGTGAACATACGCCCGAATTCATCGGGCTGAGCTTTGAAGAGCGCAGCGACTGATCTATTCCGACCTTTTTAGGCTTATGTTTCAGGGCGCAGGGTCATTCCTTGCGCCCTTTTCTGTGCGTTTCAGTCGCCCATGAATTTAGCTGCAATCCTTTGGCGATCCCCTAAAGTTATGTCAGGCTGATCACGCACGGCTTGTCCGGGCAATCCCTCGACACAAAATCAAATTCAGACAAGGGAAACGACATGCACATTGGTTTATTGCTTTACCCTGATCTTACCCAGCTTGATCTGACTGGCCCCCTGGCGGTGTTTGCGCTGATCCCCGACGCAAAGGTCAGCCTGATCTGGAAGAATAAAGATCCAGTGGCCTGCGGGCGGGGCTTTTCAATGCTGCCCACAGCCACATTCGACGAGATAGACACGCTTGACGTCATTTGCGTGCCGGGCGGGCCGGGCCAGATCGCACTGATGTCCGACGACGCAACACTGGATTTTTTGCGCCGCGTGGCCCCCGGTTGCAGTTGGGTCACATCGGTCTGTGTGGGGTCGCTGGTGTTGGCCGCCGCGGGTCTGCTCAACGGCAAGCGCGCGGCCTGCCACTGGGCCTCGCTGGATCAGCTTGCGCTGTTCGGCGTCACGCCTGTAGCAGACCGCGTGGTACGCGATGGCATGGTGATGACCGGGGCGGGTGTGACGTCAGGCATCGATTTCGCTTTGACACTCGTTGCCGAAATGTGCGGTGCCAAACTGGCGAAGGAACTTCAACTTCTAATACAATACGATCCAAGGCCACCATTTCCAGGTGGTACGCCCGGCGATAGCGATCCGGACATCATTGCGGCGGTGGACGCGCTCTTGGCACCGATGCTCTCGCGTCGCCTTGCGGCATCAAAGGCCGCTGCCGCGCGACTTTGACATCACGATCGCCGCGGCCAAAGTGCAAAACGCGCCACCCCGATCCAGGGTGGCGCGTCATTTTGTGCCTGATTAAGGATTAACCTAGACGGCTGACCACAACGGTGACTTCGGGTTTCTTGCCGATCTCGTCATTCGCAGACTGGCGCACTGTGCGCTTCAGCCCATCGTTCAGCTTGTCATCGTCGCGCAGCGTCTTATCGTTGGCGCGGCCCAGGAACTGACCCAGATCAGCCTCCAGTATCTCGACCAGCGTGGCTTTGGAGCGGCCCTTTTCCGGCAACCCCATGGTATCCACCCATGGATCGCCCAAGGCCTCGTCATTTTCGTCCATGATCACGGTCACAGTCACATGCCCGTTCAACGCCATGCGGATACGGTCGCGCACGACCCCGTCCATCGCGCCAATCTGGGTCGAGCCATCCAGATAGGTCCGGCCGCTATCGACATACTCCGCGACCTTGGGCTTATTGCCAGACAAGTCGATCATCATGCCGTTGACGGCCAAAACACCCTTGATGCCCTTGGCATTGGCAATCTTCACATGCTCGCGCAGGTGCCGGTGTTCGCCGTGCATCGGGATCAGGATCTGCGGCTTGACCACATCGTGCAGCGTTTCCAGATCAGGCCGGTTGGCGTGGCCCGATACGTGATAAAGACCCGAGCTGTCGTCAACGATGTCGACACCCATTTCGGAAAACGCGTTCATCACCTTGATCACGCCGCGCTCGTTGCCGGGGATGGTCTTGGACGAGAACAGGAACATGTCCCCTTCCTTCATCTCAAGCCCCATATACTTGCCACGTGCCAGTTGTGCCGATGCCGCACGGCGTTCGCCCTGTGACCCGGTCACCAGCAACATCAGGTTTTCACGCGGTACGCCGCGCGCTTCCTCAGGGCTGATCACGGCGGGAAAATCCTTCATCACGCCGGTCTCAAGCGATGCTTCCACCATCCGCTTCATCGCACGGCCCAGCAGAACGATCGATCGACCTGCCCGTTCGCCGGCTTCGGCCAATGTCTTCACGCGGGCGACATTGGATGCAAAAGTCGTCGCGACGACCATCCCATGCGCCGAATTCAGCAGCTTCTCGATCTCGGGGCCGACGGTTGCTTCTGAGCGTCCGGCGTGCTGCGAGAACACGTTGGTGCTGTCACAGATCAACGCCTTGACGCCGTCCTTGGACACTTCTGCCCAAAGCTTCGGGTCATACGCTTCGCCGACGCCCGGCGTCAGGTCGATCTTGAAATCGCCCGAATGGATCAGACGTTCGCCTGCGACATCAATCACCAGCGAAGACGCTTCAGGGATCGAATGCGAGATCGGCAAAAAGCCGACGGTGAACGGGCCGGCAGTGATCTGAGCGGGCCATGCTGCGACCGTGGTCAGCGCACTTTCGGGATGATTGTATTCGTCCAGCTTGCGCCGCGCGATGTTCGCGGTGAACTTGCGCGCATAGATCGGGGCGCGCAGCCGGTCATAGGTATGGGCCACGGCACCGACATGGTCTTCGTGGGCGTGGGTGATGAAAATCGCCTCGATCTGGTCGCGGCGCGCTGCCAGCCAATCGATATCGGGGATGATCAGATCCACGCCGGGGCTGGTATCCATATCCGGAAAGGCCACGCCAAGGTCGACAACGATAAGCCGCTCCTTGCCGGGTTTTCCGTATCCATAAACATAGGCATTCATGCCAATTTCACCTGCCCCACCGAGGGGCAGATAGATCAATCTTTCGCTGCTCATATGACTAAGCGGTATCCTTGTTATAAGTATAAATCACGGCCAGGCCGTGCATTGTCAGATCATCTTGGTAGGCATCGAACAGATCCACTGTCTGTTGGAACAACGGGGCAAGCCCGCCCGTGGCGATCACGCGCATTTCGCGGTCACGCTCCGCCTTTATCCGCGCACATATCTCACGGACGAGCCCGACATAACCCCAAAAAATACCTGATTGTATGCAGGCAACAGTATTTGTGCCGATCACGAACTGGGGCTTGGAAATATCGACATGCGGCAACGCGGCTGCGGCATTATGCAGCGCCTCAAGGCTCAGGTTCACACCGGGTGCGATAACCCCGCCAATATACGCTCCATCGCTGGCCACCACGTCAAAGGTGGTCGCGGTACCGAAATCCACAACGATCAGATCACCGCCATAGAGATCATGCCCGGCCACCGTATTGACCAGTCGGTCCGGCCCGACAGCAGTTCCCGCATCGACACGCACTTCAACGGGCAGTCTGCACTCTGGCTTGCCGACAACGATGGGACGGGTATTGAAATAGCGATCCGACAGCACCCGCAGGTTGAACACGACCCGAGGCACGGTCGAGCTGATGATCACATCGGTGATATCCGCCTCGACCTTGTGAAACCGCATCAAGGTACTAAGCCAAACGTAATACTGGTCGGACGTGCGTTGCCACTCGGTCGAGGTGCGCCACGTGGCGATAAAGTGATCCCCGTCCCAGATCGCAAAGACGGTGTTGGTGTTGCCGCAATCAATGGCCAAAAGCATGGCGCGGGCCTCCCTCAATATCTAGAAAAACACGTCCGCAGCGGTGATTGGCACGCGGCCCTTCGCCGTCCGCAATATCAGATTACCGTGCCCGTCGACATCCTCAAATACCCCGCGCGTCTCGTGGCGCATGGTCCGTGCGACAATCTCTTCTCCCAGCCGTGCGGCGTGGGCCAACCATGCGGTTCGGATCGGCGCAAAACCATAGTTCTGGAACTGCACCTCAAGTGCTGCAAATTCGGCGGCCAGCAGGTCCAGAAAAACCGTTGGGGCCACGGCCACCCCGGTCTCGCCCACCAGCGACACCGGCTTCAGCGCGCCCGCCTCAACCTGATCCGCGCCGGGCGCATGCGCCAGATTCACCCCGATGCCAATCGCAAGATGATCACCGATGCTTTCCAGCAGAATACCGGCAACCTTGCCACCGTTCAGCAGCACGTCATTGGGCCATTTCAGCGCGAACGCCCCAGTACGCCCGGTCGCGGCAACGAACGCCCGCAACAACGCCAGGGACGCTACAAAGCTGCGCAAAGCCGCCACTGCAGGTACCTCGGTCCGCCTCATCATCAAAGTCGTTGCAAAGTTGCCCCGTGGCGTCGACCAACTGCGCCCGCGTCGCCCCCGGGCCGCCGTCTGCTCCTGCGCCAGAATCCACATCGGCCCGATCAGATTGGGGGCCCGCCGCGCGGCTTCGCTCAGCGTCGAATCCACGCTGTCTAATACAAGGCGGCCATAGCCGTCTGGCCACGACGCACCCTGCTTCTCTGGCTCTGAAATATCCCCGCCGGAGGCTCCGGTGTTCACGGGCCCGACCGACAGATCAGTTGACCAGCGTCGCTGCTGCCGCCGCGGCGGCACCCTCGACGCCAAAGGTATTGGCAATGCCGACGATCATGATCACAGCCGACGCCACCAGAAACCCGGTCAGCAGTCCCGATTTCCCACCGTCCAGCCTGTCATCGCCTTCGGCCCCGAAATACATCAGGAACACGATGCGCAGATAGTAATAGGCCCCGATGGCCGATGCCACAGCACTCGCAGCCACAAGCCAGATCAGCCCGGCATCCACACCCGCCTGCCAGACGCCGAACTTGGCGAAAAAGCCCAGCATCGGCGGCACCCCGGCCAGCGAAAACAGCAACACCAGCATCGCCAGCGCCTTGCCCGGCGCGCGGCGGGAATACATGTTCAGCGCGGCAATATCCGTCACCGGCTGGCCGTCCTTTTCCATGCTCAGGATGAATGCAAACGTGCCGATGTTCATCGTGACGTAGATCGCCATATAGACCAGCATCGCCTTGACCCCCAACTGGGTCCCCGCCGCCAGACCGATCAGCGCATATCCCATGTGGGCAATCGACGAATAGGCCATCAGACGTTTGATATTGGTCTGTCCGATCGCAGCGATTGCGCCCAGGAACATCGACAACACGGACAGCAGCGCGACCACCTGGCTCCAATCCGCAACGGCATTGCCAAAGGCATCATGCAGCACGCGGGCGAACAGGCCCATCGCGGCGACCTTCGGCGCGGTGGCAAAGAACGCGGTCACGGGTGTCGGCGCACCTTCATAGACGTCAGGCGTCCACATATGGAACGGGACCGCAGAGACCTTGAACGCCATCCCGGAAATCAGGAACACGATCCCGAACAGCAGCCCCAGCGATGTCTGACCCGACTTTGCCACCGTGATGATTCCGGCAAACTGGGTGGTTCCTACATAACCATAGACCAGCGACGCACCATAGAGCAGCAGGCCTGATGACAACGCGCCCAGAACGAAATACTTCAGCCCCGCCTCGGTCGACTTCACACTGTCACGGCGCAGCGATGCCACGACATACAGCGCCAGCGACTGCAGCTCCAACCCCATGTAAAGCGACATCAGGTCGCCCGCACTGACCATCATCATCATGCCGACAACGCTCAGCGCGACCAGCACCGGATATTCAAACCGCAGCAGCCCCCGCGCTTTCATATACGCTTCGGACATCATCAAGACCGCAGCCGCGCTAAGCAGGATGGTGACCTTTGCAAAGCGGGCGAAACCATCCTCGATGAACAGACCGTTGAACGCGATGCGGGTGGCCCCGGTGCCGGTCATGCCGATCCAGATCGCCAGCAGCACCATAAGACCGGATGTCAGCCAGACCAGCAGCCCGGCGGCCT
>JBFGFW010000099.1:0-7630 GCA_041579395.1 Sulfitobacter sp. | reverse complement strand
GCTGGCAGACCATCCCGACCTGATCGCAGCCGCCCGCGACGCGATGGACCCCAAAGGGTTCGGCATGGCGTCGGTCCGGTTTATCTGCGGGACACAGGACATTCACCGCGAACTGGAACAGAAATTGGCGCACTTTCTTGGCAAGGACGATTCGATCCTTTTCGCGGCCTGTTTTGACGCCAACGGTGGCCTGTTTGAACCGCTGTTCGGGCCAGAGGATGCGATCGTCTCCGATAGTTTGAACCACGCCTCGATCATCGATGGCATCCGGCTGTGCAAAGCAAAACGCTATCGCTACGCAAATTCCGACATGAATGATCTGGAAGGACAACTGAAACTGGCCCGCCAAGACGGCGCGCGATTCATCATGGTGGCGACGGATGGCGTGTTCAGCATGGATGGCACCTTGGCTAAGCTGCCAGAGATCAAAGCTTTGGCCGAGAAATACGAGGCGCTGGTGATGGTTGATGATTGCCACGCCACCGGGTTCATGGGCCCCAAAGGGGCAGGCACGCCCGCGCATTTCGGTGTCGATGTGGACATTTTGACGGGCACTTTGGGCAAGGCGCTGGGCGGCGCGATCGGGGGCTATATTGCGGGGCCGCAGGCAGTGGTCGATTTGCTGCGCCAGCGGGCGCGGCCCTATCTGTTTTCAAATTCCCTGCCGCCGTCCATCGTGATGGCGGGGATCAAAGCGCTGGATCTGGTCGAGGCGGGTGATGACCTGCGTGCCAAATTGTTTGAAAACGCCGCCTATTGGCGCAGGGGGCTTGCCGACTTGGGCTTCGATCTGCTGCCAGGCGAACACCCGATCATTCCCGTTATGCTGGGCGAAGCGCAACTGGCGCAAGACATGGCGGCGCGTCTGTTCGAGGAAGGCGTCTATGTCAGCGGGTTCTTCTTTCCGGTGGTGCCACGTGGTCAGGCGCGGATCAGGACCCAGATGAATGCGGCGCTCACCCGGCAGGAACTGGACAAGGCCCTGGCGGCGTTCGACGTTGCGGGCAAGGCATGCGGGGTGCTGTCATGAGCAACCAGATGAAAGCGCTTTGCAAATCGGAAGCCCGCGAAGGGCTTTGGATGACCCGCGCGCCGGTCCCGGAAATCGGGCCGGATGACGTGCTGATCAAGATCAATAAAACCGGCATCTGCGGCACGGATATTCACATCTGGAACTGGGATGACTGGGCACAAAAGACGGTGCCCGTGCCGCTGATCACCGGCCACGAATTTGCCGGTGAGATTGTCGAGCTTGGCCGCAACGTGACGGACCTGAACATTGGTCAGCGCTGTTCGGGTGAGGGGCATTTGATTGGCAAGACCTCGCGTCAATCGCGGTCCGGCAAGTTCCACCTGGATCCTGCCACACGGGGGATCGGTGTGAATGAGCAGGGTGCCTTTGCGCAATACCTGCGCCTGCCGGCGTTCAATGTCGTGCCCCTGCCGGACGAGATTTCGGATGAAATCGGAGCGATTCTCGACCCGCTGGGGAATGCCGTGCACACCGCGTTGAGCTTTGATCTGGTGGGCGAAGATGTGTTGATAACCGGGGCCGGGCCGATTGGCATCATGGCCGCCGCCGTCGCCCGACATGTCGGCGCACGCCATGTGGCGATCACGGATATCAACCCTGCGCGGCTGGAACTGGCAGCACGGGTGGCTGATGTGGTTCCGGTCAACGTGGCCGAGGAAAACCTGGCAGACGTGATTGCCCGGCTGAAGATGAAACAGGGTTTTGACGTTGGCATGGAGATGTCGGGCAGTCAGGCAGCGCTGGATCAAATGGTCGAAGCAATGACCATGGGTGGGCGCATTGCGATGTTGGGGATACCCCCCGGCAAATCACCGGTTGACTGGTCGCGGATCGTGTTCAAGGCGATCACCATCAAGGGCGTGTATGGTCGCGAGATCTTTGAGACATGGTACAAGATGATCGCGATGCTGGAAAACGGTCTGGACGTGTCGGAGATCATCACCCACCGGTTTGGTGCAGATGATTTTGAAGAAGGCTTTGCCGTGATGAAATCGGGGCTGTCCGGCAAGGTCGTGCTGGATTGGACCGGGGTCTAGGGGGCCAGCCCCCGTCTCGGCAGGGCCGAGACTCCCCCGGGATTTTTCACCATTTGGAATAAAAGAGGTTCGCGTCTGAACCATGTGGGTTCCGGCGCGTTAGATCCTATGCTGAAACGAATTGTTCATACCTTCGCATGGCGCGCAGAATATGTGCTGGACGCAGTGCGCGGCCAGCGGGACAAGCGCCAGATTATCGAAGCCTATATCGGCTATGCCACCCCAGAGCATCTGGTTGTTCGCGGACGCATTCTGGCGGCGCTGCGGCGCAACAAGCCGCTGCCGACACAATCACTGTGGGTCAATTTTCGTCAGATGCTGTCATTGTTCATCACCGACGAAGTGGCAGGTGTGACGGTACATGCCCAAGGCGTATCGGCCACATCAGACGAAGAGGGGTATTTCACCATCCTTTTGCCGCGTGGTAGCGCCAGTGGGTGGGTGGACGTTGACGTGTCGCTTGAGGGGCGCATGGGCACCACTGCGTGTCCGGTCGTCGTCGCGGGAAACGATGCGACTTTGGCAGTCATTTCGGATATCGACGATACGGTGCTGGAAACGGGGGCGTATTCGCTCGTCCGCAATCTGTGGACGTCCCTGACCGGCAATGCCCTGACGCGGCATATTTTCCCTGACGCCATCGCTTTTTTGAAGCAACTGAGTGCTGGGGGGCACAACCCGGTTTATTTCGTCAGTTCATCGCCTTGGAATCTGCATCACTTTTTATCGACGATATTTGCGCGAACGGGGATCGTGCAGGCACCGATGTTTCTGCGGGATCTGGGGATCAGCGAAAAGCAGTTCATCACCGGTACCCATGGCGATCACAAAGGCGACAGTATCGATGTCCTGCTGGCGGCCAACCCTGATTTGCCCTTTGTGCTGGTGGGGGACACCGGGCAACATGATGCGTTCGTCTACCGTGACGCCATTGCGCGGCATCCGGGACGTATCGTTGCCGTGGTGTTGCGCGAACCCGGTCCCGGACCAGACGCGAAAAGCATGGCCGCCATAGAGGAGATTCGCGAGACCGGGGTGCAACTGCTTCATGGCTCGGATTTCGCCGGATTTGCCGATCACATTCTTGCAAAGTGCTGAAACTGTCCAATTCATTGGCTGATTTGTGCCCGGCTTTGCCCGTCAAGTCAGGATGCAGCTGCGCGGAACCGACATGAAAGCGCCCCCGGAGCGGGGGTGCTTTAATTTCTTTTGGTCAGGCCGCTTCAGTTCACGTCGAACGCCAGTGCCTTGACTTGCGTGAACAGCCCGGTGTCCTGCAGTTGTTTGATCACCGCGTCCGGCACCTCGCTATCGACATAAAGCAGGGCAATCGCTTCGCCTTTGGCCGCAGAACGGCCAAGGGTGAAGTTGGCGATATTCACGTCGTTTTCACCCATGGTCTGGCCCAGTTTGCCGATGATGCCGGGAACATCCTCGTTGGTCGTGTATAGCATATGCGCGCCGATTTCGGCGTCGATGGTGATGCCCTTGATCTGGATGAAGCGCGGTTTGCCATCCGAGAATACCGTGCCCGCGATGGAGCGTTCGCGCTTGCCCGTCACGACCGTGACCTTGATATAGCCATCGAACACGCCGGATTTGTCTTGATTGGTCGTGCTGATCTGGATGCCTTTTTCACGGGCAACGACGGGGGCGCTGACCAGGTTCACGTCAGGATTTGCACGTTTCATGATCCCCGCCACCACGGCGCAGTTCAGCGCGTTCAGGTTCATCTGCGCCACCTGACCGTCATAGAGGATGTTGATCGCCTTGATCGGTTCGTCGGTCATCTGACCGATGAAGGCACCCAGATGGCCGGCCAGCTTGATCCAGGGGCCCATCACCTTGGCTTCTTCGGCGGTAACCGATGGCATGTTCAGCGCGTTGGTCACGGCACCGGTCAGCAGGTAATCTGACATCTGTTCTGCCACTTGAAGCGCTACATTCTCCTGCGCTTCGGATGTGGCGGCGCCAAGGTGGGGCGTGCAGACAACGTTGGGCAGGCCGAACAGCGGGTTCTCTGTGGCAGGTTCGACCTCGAACACGTCAAAGGCGGCACCGGCGACATGACCCAATTTAAGCGCGTCGTCCAGCGCTTCTTCGTCCACCAGACCGCCACGGGCGCAGTTGATGATCCGCACGCCTTTCTTGGTTTTTGCAAGGGCTTCGCGCGACAGGATGTTGGCCGTCTGATCGGTATAGGGGACGTGCAGGGTGATGAAATCGGCGCGGGCGAGAAGATCTTCCAGTTCAACCTTTTCGACACCCATTTTCTGCGCTTTTTCTTCGCCAAGGAACGGGTCGTAGGCGATGACTTTCATCTTCAATCCGCGCGCGCGGTCGCAGACGATGCCGCCGATGTTGCCTGCACCGATCACGCCAAGGGTCTTGCCGGTCAATTCGACGCCCATGAATTTCGATTTCTCCCATTTGCCTGCATGGGTCGATGCCGATGCTTCGGGGATCTGACGGGCCACGGCAAACATCATTGCGATGGCGTGTTCTGCGGTGGTGATCATGTTGCCAAACGGCGTGTTCATGACGATCACACCCTTTTTCGACGCCGCGTCCTTGTCGATGTTGTCGGTGCCGATACCGGCGCGTGCGATGACCTTGAGGTTCGTCGCGTTCTCGAGGATCTTTTCGGTCACTTTTGTGGCAGACCGGATCGCCAGACCATCGTAATTGCCGATGACGGCGGCAAGCTTGTCTTTGTCCTTGCCCAGATCGGGCTGGAAGTCGACGTCAATGCCACGGTCTTTGAAGATTTGAACGGCGGCGTCCGAGAGTTTATCGGAAATGAGAACTTTGGGGGCCATGCGTGGCGCTCCTTATATGTGGGAAACGTGGGGCGTGGGTTGGAAACCCACCCTACGGATGTGCGGCGGGTCGGCTTTGACCCGCGCGCAATTTATGCGTTGATTTCAGTCTCAAATGCCCAGTCGAGCCAAGGGAGCATCGCCTGAATATCCGAGGTTTCGACCGTGCCGCCGCACCAGATGCGCAGACCCGGAGGGGCGTCGCGGTAGGCCCCCACATCCAATGCCACATCTTCATCGGCCAGACGTTTCGCGATGGCCTTGGCAAAGGCGGCACCGTCGGTGATGCGACTGTCGGTAAATTTCAGGCAGACCGATGTGTTGGACCGCGTCGCGGGATCGGTGGCCAGGAAATCGACCCAGTCGTGATCATTCACGAAATCCTCGATCGCGGCGGTATTGGCATCGGCGCGGTTGATCAGACCCTGAAGGCCGCCTACGGATGCTGCCCAATCAAGCGCCAGCAGGTAATCTTCGACACAAAGCATCGACGGCGTGTTGATGGTTTCGCCCTCGAAAATCCCGTCGATCAGCTTGCCGGCTTTGGTCAGGCGAAAGATCTTCGGCAGCGGCCATGCGGGCGTGTAGCTTTCAAGCCGTTCCACGGCGCGGGGGCTGAGGATCAGCATGCCATGCGCCGCTTCGCCGCCAAGAACTTTTTGCCAGCTGAACGTGGTCACGTCCAGTTTGTCCCAAGGCAGGTCCATCGCGAACACGGCCGAGGTTGCATCGCAAAGAGTCAGGCCCTGGCGATCTGCGGGGATTACGTCGCCGGTGGGAACGCGCACGCCCGAGGTGGTGCCATTCCACGTGAAGCAGACATCGTGATCGTAATTAAGCGACGCCATATCGACGATCTGGCCGTAGTCTGCGGTGTGAACGGAGTGTTCGATTTTCAGCTGCTTGACCGCATCGGTGACCCATCCCGCACCAAAGGATTCCCAGGCGACCATCTGGACAGGGCGTTCACCAAGCATCGTCCACATCGCCATTTCATAGGCACCGGTGTCAGAGCCGGGCACGATTCCGATCTTGTAATCCGCAGGCACGCCCAGCATGTCGCGCGTCGCCTCGATCGCTTTCCGCAGCTTGGCCTTGCCGGGGGCAGCACGGTGGCTGCGGCCCAGAAGCGCGCTTGAGAGCTTGGCCGGATCGAATGCGGGGGGTTTGGCACAGGGGCCGGAGGAGAAACGCGGATTAGCGGGTCGCGTTGCGGGTTTGCGCAGGTCGCCCTGCAGCGTCGGTTCTGTAATAGCCATTTAGCTACCCTTTCAGATAAGCGCCCTTCGTTGGGGAAGGGTGTCCCGCTGTCAGACCTAGTGCCCCCCACCGTCTGGCACAAGCCGCAAAACAGCGATAGAACGCCGCTTGAGTGATTTTTTAAAAGAGCTTCGGCGCGGATCGGAAACTTGCAGATGCATAGTGTGACATTGTTAACCTCACCTGAACGGCCCCGGCTTGACGCGGCATTGGTGGACAGCTTGCGCAACGCCTGGGGTGGCGGCGATGCGCTGTGGCTGTCTCCGGACGAGGCGGCGACTTTTGAAATGAAGCGGATGCCCGGCAACCGCTGGGACGTCTGGGCGGAATGTCAAGGGATGGGGGTCGACCTGATCGTCCTGCCCTCGGAGGGGCGGCGCAAGAAGATGCTGCTGGCGGATATGGACAGCACCATGATCCAGCAGGAATGCATCGACGAACTGGCGGACGAGGCCGGAGTCGGGGACCGGGTCAAAGACATCACCGCGCGCGCGATGAATGGTGAACTGGATTTCGAAGCGGCGTTGCGCGAACGGGTCGGGTTGTTGCAGGGGCTGGACGCTGCCGTGATCGGCCGGGTGCTGGAAAGCCGGATCACCCCCATGCCCGGTGGCAAGACGCTGCTGGCGACCATGAAGGCGCATGGGGCCTATACGGCACTGGTGTCGGGCGGGTTCACCGCCTTTACCGGTGCCGTTGCAGACGCCTTGGGGTTCGATGAGAATCGCGCAAACACGCTGCTGGTGGAAAACGGTCTGCTGACCGGTAAGGTGGGCCACCCTATCTTGGGCAAACAGGCCAAGGTCAACGCGCTGGAGGAGATCACCGCGCGGCTGGGACTGGCTGAGGCGGACGTGCTGGCCGTGGGCGATGGGGCCAACGATCTGGGCATGCTGCACCGTGCGGGTTTGGGTGTTGCCCTGCATGCGAAACCGGTGGTGGCAGCGGAATGTGACGTCCGGGTGAACTTTGGCGATCTGACCGCACTGCTGTTCATGCAGGGTTATGCCAAGGACGCTTTCGTGGCGTAATGCCGGGGGGTGCATGGGGCGCTGCCCCATACCCCGGGATTTAGATCCATTTGGAGTGATCGGGCGGTTGCCTCACGCAAAGGACGCGGCTGGTTTCAGTGTGCCGGTGATCATGCCGCGCCGATTTCTGATTGGCGCATTGCGGTATTTCAGGGCTTCGGGGTGGTTTGGATCAAGCGCGCCCAGTTTGACCAGAATAGAGGTGATCGCACATTCGGCGGCGCGGGTCGTGCCGCAGCTGGCTTTTAGGGCGATGCCGAGTTTTCGGTCTGGCAGGATCGCGATAAAGAAGCCTTCGGCACCGGTTTTCAGGGCCACTTTTCCGTTCATCGCGCGCATCAGGTTTGTGCAGGCGCGGGTTTCGCCGGCGACCAGTTCCGGGTGCAGTCGCATCGCCTGATGCAAGCGTGCCTCGGCGGAGCCATCGGGTGCTGTGGCGTAGTGGGCCAT
>JBFGFW010000098.1:0-7643 GCA_041579395.1 Sulfitobacter sp. | reverse complement strand
TTTATCGTAACCGCCCAGTTGACGGGCGGCTTCATCCAAAAGATCGCTGTCATGATGCTCTGGGGCGGCCCCCCACGACAGGCGCGTGATCGCGCCCGCCTGTTCAGTCACCGTCAGGATGCCGAATTGCGTCTGAATGGACCGTCGCAGAACCATCTAGACCAATCCGGGATGCAGAGCCGTTCTAGGACACCGCATCGTCACACCGTTTGCACACGCCCGGGTGCGCATGGGTGCCAACGTCCGGCAGCACCTTCCAGCACCGTGCGCATTTCTCACCCTCGGCCTTGGCAAAGATCACTGCAACCCCCGCCACATCATCGGACGTCCAGGCCCCCTCGGGCGCGTCCCCTGTCGTCAGGGTGATCTGACTGGTGATGCACAAGTCAGCAAAGGTTTCGGGGTTGGTGATAAGCTCGGCATACTCGGGTGTCAGATACACGGTCGGCGCTGCCTCCAGCGATGATCCGATCACCTTGGCCGTGCGCTGCTCCTCCAGCGCGCCCGTGACCACGCGGCGCACCGCGCGCACCTTTTCGGCTCGTGCCGCCAGCACATCATCGCGCCATTCGGCCGGCGTCTCAGGGAAATCCTGCAAATGAACCGAGGTGTTTTCGCCTGCGTATCGCTCCAGCCAGACCTCTTCCATGGTAAAGACAAGGATCGGGGCCAGCCAGGTGGTCAGACGGTGGTAGAGGTGATCCAGAACCGTCAACGCGGCCAGTCTGCGCGTCGTGTCACCATCGCAATACAGCGCGTCCTTGCGAACGTCGAAATAGAAAGACGACAGATCAAGCGTGGCGAATTCGAACACGGCACGGAAGACACCCTGAAAATCGTACTTGGCATAACCTTCGCGCACGACCCTATCCAGAACGGCCAGCTTGTGCAGGATCAGACGCTCCAACTCGGGCATGTCTTCCGCCGCAACCGCCTTTGATTTGTCGAAATCATTCAGCGACCCCAGCATATACCGCATCGTATTGCGCAAACGGCGATAGCTGTCGGCGACCCCTTTGAGGATTTCATCCCCGATCCGCTGATCCGCGGTATAGTCCGTCTGCGCCACCCACAACCGCAGGATATCCGCGCCATATTGCTGCACGATCTTTTCGGGGACGATGGTATTGCCGATGGATTTGGACATCTTCATGCCCTTGGCATCCAGTGTGAAACCATGCGTCACCACATTGCGATACGGCGCGTGGCCGGTGGTGCCAACCGATTGCAAAAGCGATGAATGGAACCAACCGCGGTGTTGGTCGGTGCCTTCCATATAGACATCCGCGATGCCGTCCTCGGTCCCGTCGGGGCGGTCACGCAGGACGAATGCATGGGTCGATCCGGAATCGAACCACACGTCCAGGATGTCGAACACCTGGTTATATTCGTCCGGGTTCACGATCCCGCCCAGGAACCTTTCCTTCGCGCCGTCTTCGTACCAGACATCTGCACCATCCGCCTCAAACGCGTCGACGATTCGCCGGTTCACATCGACGTTGCGCAACAGGAAATCCGCATCGGTGGGCAGCGCACCCTTCTTGGTGAAACATGTCAGCGGCACACCCCACGCGCGCTGACGCGACAGCACCCAGTCGGGCCGCGCTTCCATCATCGAATACAGGCGGTTGCGGCCCTTCTTGGGCACCCAGTTCACGTTATCAATCTCGGTCAGGGCGCGTTCGCGGATCGTCTTGCCATGCATGTCCAACCCGTCGCCGACCGGCTTGTCGATGGCGGCGAACCACTGCGCCGTGTTGCGGTAAATCACCGGTGCCTTGGAGCGCCAGGAATGCGGATAGCTGTGCTTGATCTTGCCCCGCGCCAGCAGCCCGCCGACCTCGACCAACTTGTTGATCACGGCAGAGTTGGCGTCGCCCTCCTTGCCGTTGGGCTTGAGGATCGCCTTGCCGCCAAAAAACGGCAGATCGGCCCGAAAGGAACCGTCTTCGATCACGTTATATGTGATCACCTGCTCCAACATGCCCAGATCACGGTAGAGTTCATATTCCTCAAGACCGTGGCTTGGCGCGCAATGCACGAACCCGGTGCCTTCGGTATCGGTTACGAAATCAGCGGCGCGGAAGTCACGGATGTCATCCCATTCGCCGTCGGACCCGTCACTGCCCGCCAGCGGGTGTTGCAAAGATATCTTGGCCAGATCGTCCTGTGACACGTCGCACAGACGCCGCACCATGCTGTCGTCCAACCGGGCGCGGGAAAAAACGTCCATCGCCATGGCATCGGACAACAAGTACCGATCGCCGATGTTGACCCATGATTCCTCGGGCCGCCCGGTGATTTCGTACAAGCCATAAGAGATGTCCCTGCCGTAAACCACAGCCTTGTTGCTGGGCATGGTCCAAGGTGTTGTGGTCCAGATCACCACCTGTGCGCCGTCCAATGTGGCGTCACCAGTGCCCACAACCTTGAACTTCACCCAGATCGTAAAGCTTTCCTTGTCGTGATATTCGACTTCGGCCTCGGCCAATGCGGTCTTTTCCACCGGCGACCACATCACGGGCTTCGACCCCTGATACAGCGTGCCATTCATCAGGAACTTCATGAATTCCTCTGCGATCACCCGCTCGGCATGAAAATCCATCGTCAGATAGGGATCAGCCCAATTGCCGGTGATCCCAAGACGCTTGAATTCATCGCGCTGGATATCAACCCAACCGGCGGCGAACTTGCGGCACTCGGCGCGGAAATCATTGATCGGCACGTCGTCCTTGTTCTTGCCCTTCTGACGGTACTGTTCTTCGATCTTCCACTCGATGGGCAGACCGTGGCAATCCCAGCCGGGGATATAGCGCGCTTCGAACCCCATCATCTGGTGGCTGCGCACGATCATATCCTTGATCGTCTTGTTCAGCGCGTGGCCGATATGTAGATGCCCATTGGCATAGGGTGGGCCGTCATGCAGCGTAAAGGGCGTGCGCCCTGTCTTCTCGCGCAGCCGGTCATAAACCCCGATCTTCTCCCAGCGCTCCAGCCACTCAGGCTCGCGTTTGGGCAGACCTGCGCGCATCGGGAAATCGGTCTTCGGCAGGCTCAGCGTTGATTTATAGTCAAGCGTCTCGGGGGTGTCGGCGCACATGGCAGGCGTCCTTTGGCAAACGGGTATGGGAAGGGATGATCAGGTGCGGTGCGATTGTCTCGAACACCTCGGCCCGGCGTCTCGTGCAATCAGAGCGCCGGGAAAATAATTCGAATGATGATCACGGAATTCCGGTTCATAGCGCCGCTTATATGCCCAGCCACCAGCCCCGACAAGCCCCAACGCCCCGGCTTCTCTGGCTCTTAAATATCCCGGGGTTTGGGGCAGCGCCCCAATATGTCCTTAAGCTGCGGGCGCTTTCGAAAACAGGCCCGCAAGTGCCCGTTTGATGATGCTGCGCACCTTTGGTCTGCGGGATGGCGAAAACGGCATCGGCCGGCAAACTTCCATCGCGGCGACACCGACCCGCGCGGTCAGCGCGCCATTCACCAGCCCCTCGCCAAAACGGCGCGACAACCGTGCCAAGACGGTACCGCCCAGGATCGGCTCTAGCATGTCGTCGCCGACGGCTACAGCCCCGGTTGCAACCAGATGCGACAGCACGACCCGTGTCAGCCGCCACGAGCCAAAGACCCCCGACCGCCCGCCATAGATCTCGGCCACCCGACGGATCATCCGCAAATTGCTGGTCAGCGCTGCCGCCACATCTGCCAGCGCCAGGGGCACCAGTGCTGTCACCGTCGCCACCAGGCGCGCTGCGGCTTCGACCTCGCGGCTGGCGGCGATGTCCAAGGGGCCCATCAGTTCGGCTTCGGCCAAGGACAACAAAGCGGCAGCGTCCAATTGATCGCCGCGCAATTCAGCCAGCCGGTCGCGGCCCCAACGGGTATCCTCGCGCCCTTTATAAAGCGCGACCAAACGATCCGTCACGGACCGCGCCGCTTTCAGATCATCCTGTGCCAATGCCTGCCCCGCATCGTGATGCAACCCGTCCAGCCGCGCCAATCTGCTAAAGGCGGCCAACTCGCGCAGACACAGCAGGGCCAGCACCAACAGCAAGGCACCGATCAGGATGGTCATCGCCATCCCCAACACCGGATAGCTCGCCAGCAGTCCGGTGACGAAATTCCACGCGGCAATCGACACCAACGCGCCAATCATCACCGTCAGCAAGCCCCAGAACAGCCGCACCAGTTTTGATGGCTTGCGGGTAGCCAGACGCGCGGCGACTTGCATTGCCTGGCCTTGCGGCGCGGGCACACCGAGCTCTGGCACCGGCGGCGCGTCGGCCACCGACGGGCGCGGATCTGCGTCATCGTTCAGATCGAACAAGATCGGTCCTTTAGCCATCACTCAGCCCCTTTTTTCCACTCAAACCGGATGTCGGGCAGCCCGAAATCATTGCCTGCGCCATCGCTGCGGGCGGTTTCTGTGAACCCTGCCTTGCGGTAAAAGCGCGACGCGCGCGCATTGGCCACAAAGCTCCACAGCGCAAGCGTGTCAGATGATGCCTGCGCGCTTTTCATCAACTGCCGCGCAACGCCTTTTCCCTGAAGCGCCGGATACAGATACAACCCATGGATTTCGCTGCCTCGACGGGCAATAAAGCCTGCTGGCTTCCCTGCTTCGCGGGCGACATCCACCCATCCGGCATCGATCATGTCGCCCAGAGTATGAATTTCCTCGGCGCGGCTGTACACCTGCGGCAGCCAGTCCAGCCGCGCATTCGCCAGCGCCATCAGTGCTGCAAGGCGTCCTGCCTCCAGCACCTGCGCGGGGGAGATGCTGACACTCAGCCCCTTCACAGCTTGTCACCAATCAGGAATTCAACGGCCTTGTCCAGCCGGATATGCGGCGGGCCATCGCCAGGGCGCAGGTCCAACGGCGCAGGGGCAAAACGCATGATCTTGTAATCCTGATCCAGCCACTTCTGCGCGCCTGCCCGTGCCGGACTTAACAGATGCGCGGGGTCGTTGGGCAATTGACCGGGATAAAACGCCGCCTCCTTGCCGGTGTCCAACAGACGACCGCGCACGACCTCAAGCGTTTCGCCTTCGTGGGTCATCGTCGTTTCGGTCGTGGCCCGCAGCGCGGCCAGCGACATTGCCGACGTTCCCGCACCGGCAAAGCGCGCGCGATCGCGGGCTTCGCGGGTCAACGCCTCCATGATCGCGGTCAATTTAGGGTGTTGCGAATGATGCAGATGGTCGGCCTTGGTGGCGGCGAACAGAATTTTCTCCACCCGCTTGCCGCGCAGCAGCTGGGTTAGAAATCCATTCCGACCGGGCTTGAAACTGCCAAGGATGTCGGTCATCGCGGCGCGTAGATCTTCAACGGC
Source organism: Sulfitobacter sp. (assembly GCA_041579395.1). Lineage (GTDB taxonomy): Bacteria > Pseudomonadota > Alphaproteobacteria > Rhodobacterales > Rhodobacteraceae > Sulfitobacter. The sequence goes on along the minus strand of JBFGFW010000098.1, from coordinate 2,304 downwards.
GCGGGGGCCTTGGTTGATGGCACCAAGGGCATCGACCAGCACGACCTGCCGGTCGATCCGCGCGAAATGATCCCGGAAGAACGGTCTGACGACCTGCCGCTTATACGCCTCGAACCGCCGCGCCATCTCGCGCAGCAGCGACCCGCGTGCACCGTCAGAGCCGGGCAACGGCGCAAAGGTCAGAACCGGCGATCCGGCCAGATCACCGGGCAACAGGAACCGCCCCGGCGTGCAATCGGAATAGCCATTGGCGCGCGCGGCAAGCAGATAGTCGGCAAAGCTGGCCGCGAGGGCCTGCGCCACGGGTTCATCCAATTTCGCGTTAGGGTCGGTTCGCGCGACCATTGCGCGATAGCCTTCGGCCTCATGGCGCTGCGCAATCCGCGCCAGCACCTGCGCCGACCATTCGGCGTATTCCACATCCATCAGCGCCAGATCCAAAAGCCATTCACCCGGATAATCCACGATGTCCAGATGCAGGGTGCGCGACCCCTGAAACCCCGCAAGAAGGCCCTTGGGGCGCACCCGCGAGGACAACCGCAGCTCTGATATGGCGCGGGTGCTGTCGGGCCAATGCGGGGTCGGGCCGGTCAGCGCCGCCAGATGGTTTTCATAATCGAACCGCGGCACCGTATCATCGGGTTGCGGTTGCAGGAATGCCGCCTCGATCCGCCCTTCGGCGGCGGCCAGCAGCCCTGGCATCCGCCCCCGATCCAGCAAATTGGCCACCAGCGACGTGATGAATACCGTTTTGCCCGACCGGGCCAGCCCGGTAACGCCCAGACGGATGACCGGTTCAAAGAACGTTTCAGACACGCCGTCCTGCACGTTTTCGACCTGTCGCCAAATCTCGTCGGCGATTCTTGAAAGTACCAAAACCCGCGCCCACCTTTACCTGCTGTTGCGCGCAACATAAGCACCGGGGTCGGGGATTGCCAGATCGCCCTGCCCGCGCTAAGTCCCCGCCATGTACCGCTTTGCCCTCAAGATCGAATACCACGGCGCGCCATTCGTCGGCTGGCAACGCCAGATCGGCCTCAAGTCGGTTCAGGGCGCGGTCGAGGCGGCGCTGGCCAAGATTGAGCCGCGCGCGCATAAAATCGCAGCGGCGGGCCGGACGGATGCCGGGGTGCATGCGCTGGCTCAGATCGCCCATTGCGACATGGAAAAGGCGTGGGAACCGTTTCGGCTGTCTGAGGCGCTGAACTACCACCTCAAACCGCTGCCGGTTGCTGTCATCGCCTGTGTACCGGTGACAGACGCCTTTCACGCGCGTTTTTCGGCGCTGGAACGGCAGTATCTGTTTCGCATTCTGGTGCGTCGCGCGCCAGCCACCCATCTGGCGGGGCTGGTCTGGCAGGTCAAAAGGCCGCTTGATCTGGACGCGATGCGCGCCGGTGCCCGACACCTGATCGGCAGGCATGATTTTACCACCTTCCGGTCCACCATCTGCCAGTCTGACTCACCGATCAAAACAATGGACAGGCTCGATATCGCGGCGGTCGAGACGGTTGCCGGGACAGAGGTGCATTTTGACGTGCGGGCGCGGTCATTCCTGCACAATCAGGTTCGCAGCTTTGTGGGCACGTTGGAACGCGTCGGCGGCGGGTCGCTGCAGCCTGATGACGTTAAAAAGGCCCTTGATGCGCGCGACCGTGCGGCCTGTGGGCCCGTCAGCCCGCCGCATGGGCTTTATCTTGCGCATGTCGACTATGCCGACGACCCATTCGCCGGGGTCGAAGGCGCGATGGCGTTCCAATCGCCGTGATGCGCACCTGACGCGTCCGTGCGTTCAAACCCATGCGCGCCAAAGAAATCACGTTGCGCCTGAATTAGATTGGCAGTGCCACGGGCGCAGCGGATCGTATCGTACCACGCCAACGCCGCCCCGTGGGCCGGCATCGCAACCCCGAGCAAGGCGGCGGCGGCGACCACGCGGCGCAAGGGGCCGATCAAGGCGTCCAGCATGGCGCAAATCGCGGGGGCCAGGATCAATTCGCCCTTCGGCGGCCCGTCGTGGAACGCTTGTGCGACATCATCCAGCAGAACAGAGCGGATGATGCAGCCCGCGCGCCAAATCTCTGCGATGCGGGCCATATCAAGCGCCCAATTGAATTCAGCCGATGCGGCGGTCAGAATGCGAAACCCCTGTGCGTGGCCCAGAATGCGCGCCGCAAGCAACGCCGCGTGCAGGTCATCCGTATCGGGGATGTCGATCGCTTGGGTGGCACCGGGCAGCCGGGGGGCCGCGACCTCTCTGGTGTGCTTTTCGCTGGACCAACCGCGCGCGCCCACTGCCGCCTC
>JBFGFW010000097.1:0-7749 GCA_041579395.1 Sulfitobacter sp. | reverse complement strand
GAGGTGCGCAGTTTGCTTGAAGCGCACAGCCCCGGCAACAAGCGCCTCGCGGTGGACAAGATCATGCTGCACGGGGCCCGCGCGCTTGAGGCGCAAGGCTTTGCGATCTGCGATGGCGAAGAGGTGACCGAGAAATCCCGCGCCGTCAAAGGTCCCGATGAGATCCTCGCGATGCGCTGCGCCAATCACGCCTGCGAAACCGCTGTGCGCGCGATGGAGGATTTTGCCCGTGCAAATGTCCCGAACCTCAAGACCTCCGAAGACGACATCTGGGCGGTGCTGCATGCCGAAAACATCCGCCGGGGCGGTGAATGGATCGAAACGCGGCTGCTGGCATCTGGCCCACGCACCAATCCGTGGTTTCAGGAATGTGGCCAGCGGATCACCCAGCCGAACGAGATCATCTCGTTCGATACCGATCTGATCGGGGCCTATGGCATCTGCATCGACATTTCGCGCAGTTGGTGGATCGGACCGGACGCGCCGCGCCCTGACATGATCTATGCCATGCGGCACGGCGTCGACCACATCCGCCAGAACATGGAGATGATCAAACCCGGCGTAACCATCCCCGAATTGACCGCCAATACCCATGTCCTTGATCCGCAGTTCCAAAAGCAGAAATACGGCTGCCTAATGCACGGCGTTGGCCTGTGTGATGAATGGCCCATGGTGGCCTATCCGGACAAGGCGGTCGCCGGTGCCTTTGACCACGCACTCGAACCCGGCATGGTGATTTGCGTGGAAGCGTTGGTTTCCCCCGAAGGCGGCGATTTTTCGATCAAGCTGGAAGATCAGGTACTCGTGACCGAAAACGGATACGAGAACCTGACCACCTACCCTTTTGATCCCGCGCTGATGGGGACGTAGGCGGTTCGGCTTCTCTGGCTCTTAAATATCCTTGCCGAAGGCATAAAATTCTTTGGCCCGCCCGTGGCTAATGTGCCTTCGGCGAGGATTTTAGTCCATTTGGAATAGGGCGTTACTGCGCCATCGCCGCCGTCAGCGCGGGCAGAAACCGTTGTTCATAGTCACTGCCCACCAGCGGGCCGGCAAAGCGGAAAAGCACGGTGCCGTCGCCATCGATGATGAAGGTTTCAGGAGGGGCAGTGACCCCCCAATCAATGGCCGTGCGGCCTTGTGGATCAAAGGCGACCCCCGCAAATGGGTTGCCGTCATTGGTCAGATAGCTGGTCGCCGCGGCTGCTGTGTCTTTGAAATTGACCCCGACGATGGCGATGCCGTCGGCCTGCATCTTCAGCAAAGTCGGATGTTCGGCGCGGCAGGGCGGGCACCAGCTGGCCCAAAAATTGACCAGCGTCACGTGCCCCCCGGTAAATACATCTGCCGCAGGGGTCGGAAAGCCCGGCAGATCGGCCGCTGGCAAGGCCGGGGCCATCTGGCCGACTAGCGTCGAGGGCAGACCTTCGGGATCGGGGCGAAACATACCGAACGCTGCCAGCGCCACAAATGCTGCAAAGATCACCGGCGGGGCAATCATCAGGGGCGAGAGCTTAGGCATTCTTTTGCGCCTCGATCCGGGCCAGTTCCGCCCGCGCACGGCGGCCTTTGCGTAAGGAAAGCCCGATTAGTCCTGCCAACATCAACAGGGAGACCCCATAGGCCGCCGTCACTTCGACCGCATATTTTCCAAGATCCGGCATCAAGCGTCCCTTCTGCTGCGGGCCAACAACGCGCGCGTGCGGCGCAGGCGAATTTCCGTGCCCGTGCGGTACAGGACCAGCGCCAAAAACAGCAGGCCAAATCCCACCATGCTGATTGCCAGCGGATAAAAGAACACATCCGACACGGTGCGCCCCCCCGTCGCCACCGGCACCGAGGTGCCCTGGTGCAGTCCCTGGTTCCAGAATTTTACCGCATAGCGCGACAGCACTGCAAAGACCGACCCGACTAGGCACAGCACCGATGTCAGATCGGCGGCGGTATCGGGGTCTTCGACCGCTTCCCAAAGCGCGATATAGCCCAGGTAAAACAAAAACAGGATCAGGAACGATGTCAGCCGAGGATCCCACGCCCACCAGGTGCCCCACATGGGCTGACCCCAGATCGCCCCTGTCACGAGCGCAATCAGCGTCATGGTGACCCCTACCGGTGCTGCCGCCTTGGCAGCGAGTGCGCTGACGTGGTGCCGACGGATCAGCCAGATCAGCGACGCCACCAGCATCATGAACCACGCATTGATCGCCATCAGCGCGGCGGGCACGTGCAAATAGATGATCTTGACGGTTGATCCCTGGCGGTAGTCGTCCGGCGTGCCGAAAAAGCCCCAGATCAGGCCAACCGACACGCATATTGCCGCTGCTGCCCACAAATAGGGCTGCAGCCGGGCCGACAGGCCCAGAAATTTTACCGGATTGGCGTATTCCCACAAAGACATGGCTGTTATCTAGCGCCCCGATCCCGGTCACTCAATGGGCAAAACGCGCCCCTCACCGCAGCGTCATCCGCAACACCGCAGCCGACGCAAACGGCATCAACGCGATGGTGCCCAGCGTAATCCCTGCCAGCAGTATCAGCGGGGTCGCCGCATCGAGCCCCTGCGCACCACGCCGCGCAACGTCCGCGCCAAAGATCAGCGTGGGCACATAGAGCGGCAAAACCAGCAGTGACATCAACAGCCCGCCGCGTTTGATCCCCACGGTCAGCGCCGCCCCAAAGGTACCGATCACCGACAGCGCGGGCGTGCCAATGGCCAAGGATGCCACCAGCCACGCAAACCCGTCAGGAGCAAGGTTCAGCATCACCCCCAGAACCGGGGCGGCCAGCACCAGCGGCAATCCGGTGGTCAACCAATGCGACAGCGCCTTGATGCTCAGCGCCGCCTCAAGCGGCAGCGGGGCCGTGGCCAGCAGATCCAGCGTGCCGTCCTCGTAATCCAGCGCCAGCAGCCGATCAAGCGACAGCAGGCAGGCCAGCAGCGCCCCCAACCACAACACTCCCGGCGCAATGGTGCCCAGCAGATCCGATTGCGGGCCAACGCTGAACGGGACCAGCACGGTGACGATCAAGAAGAATGCAAGCCCAAGGCCAAAGCCACCGCCCGCGCGAAACGCCAGCATCAGATCGCGGCGCAGCAGAGCGATCATAAGAACGCCTCGTCGCTGGCACCGCTGCGGGTGTCAGGCGTGGCGCGAAACGGGGTGATGTCGAAATGCGGCGCGTTCAGCCCCAGATCAATATGCGTGGCGATCAGCGCGATGCCCCCAGCCCCCAGATGCGCCGTGACGGCGGCGGCAAACATTGCGACGGCTGCCGCGTCCAGCGACACCGTGGGTTCATCCAGCACCCATACCGGCCTGCCGGTGACCATCAGGCGGGCCAGCCCCAAACGGCGTTTCTGCCCTGCTGACAGTGTCCCGGCAAGCCGGTCCTCAAGCGGGTCCAGTTGGTAGGCAGCAATCGCGGCATCGACATCGCGCTGCCCGAAGACTTCCGCCCAGAAGGTCAGGTTTTCGCGCACCGTCAGCATCGCCTTCAACCCGTCCGCGTGCCCTGCATAGGCGATGGTGTCATCGGCCCCTGAAACCGCGCCTGACAGCGGTTGCTGCAGGCCCGCGATGGTGCGCAGCAGCGTTGTTTTGCCCGCCCCGTTTGGGCCGCGCAGGATCAACCCGGTGCCCGGCGGAATATCAAAGGACACGCCGCTTAGCACCGGCACGCCGCCGCGCGCCACGGCCAGATCACGGATCTTAAGGGTCATGTCAGACGGGGATCATCGCCAGCGCGATGCGGCGGCCTTCGCTGAGCAGGACGTTATAGGTCCGGCTTGCGGCGGGGGACGCCATCGTTTCGATGCCAATGCCGGCATCTTCCAGCGCAAGGCGCAAATCAGCCGGGATATGGGAGATGTCTGCGCCCGTGCCGATGAAAAGGATGTCGATCTTTTCGGCAATGTCGATCAACGGTTGCGGGTCATCATAGCCGCCCCATGTCATTGTGCCCATTGGCCCCGCGATCACCGGGCCGTGCACGACCTCACCGCCGATGCGGAAAAAACCGGGGCCATAGCCTTCGACGGGTTTGGACTCGGTAAAGACGACTTCGTTCAAGCGCATCGGACTATCCTTTCCACAGCGGCAGCCCCAGAATAGCCGAAGCCGCGATGACAATATAGGCCACCGTGCGGAAAAGCCGCTCTGCCTCAGGGTCGAAAAGCCGCGCGCCTACGATATTCGCGATGATGTTCGGAATGCCCATCAAAAGGCCAAGTGCTACGATCTGCCAGACCAGCATGCCAGTCAGCCACATAAGCCCGAACAGCAGGATGTCGATCCCCAGAAGATACAAAAGGAAATTCGCACGGATTACCGAAATCGGCAGCTTGCTGGCCATGTAAAGCATGATCACCGGCGGTCCGGCAATCCCGGCAAACCCGGTCATGAAGCCGCCCAAGGCCCCGGTGACGACGATCAGCGGTCGCCCGAGTTTGCCGTGGTAGCGCCAGCCGGTCATCAACAGCAGCAGCAGGGTCAGCACCATGCCCGACACGATCCAGCCGAACGGTTCGGCGGTCATGCGCGCCAGACACCAAAGCCCCAGCGGCAAGGCAAAGATCACCCCCGCCAGCAGGAGCCCCACGTCGCGGCGCGTGCCCACACGCAGCGCAGATGGCAGGTTGGGCAGCGGTCCCATCAATTCAGCGGCCGCCATGAAAATCACCGCCTGAACCGGGGTCAGCACGGATGCGGCGACCGGCATGATGATCATCGCGCTGCCGAACCCGGCAAAGCCGCGCACCAGCCCCGCCACAATCACGCCCGCCAGCAGCCAGATCAGACCTGCGTCCGATCCAGCTGCGGCCAGGAAATCAGGCATCAATGTTGGCGTATTGGCCGCTGTTGGTGTCTTTCTTGGTCCAGTCGCGCTTGACGCCCAGGAACAACACGATGTTCTTGGCGACGTAGACCGATGAATAGGTGCCCACGACCACGCCCCATGTGATGGCAAAGACAAAGCCCCGGATCACGTCGCCACCCAACACCAAAAGCGCGATCAGCGCGATCAGGGTGGTGCCCGATGTCATCAGAGTCCGGCTTAGCGTTTCGTTCACACTCAGGTTCATCACCTCGCGCAGGGGGCGTTTCTTGTATTTGCGCAGGTTTTCCCGCAGTCGGTCAAAAATAACCACCGTATCGTTGATTGAATAGCCGATGATCGTCAGGATTGCCGCAATCACCGGCAGGTCGAAACGGATCTGAAGCGCGGAAAAGATGCCCACGGTCAGGATTACATCGTGAAACAAGGCGGCCACGGCACCGACCGAAAACTGCCATTCGAACCGCAGCCAAATGTAGATCAGAATCGCCGCCAGCGACGCCCCTACCGCCAACAGCGCGGTCTGAATCAATTCGCCCGATACTTTCGGACCAACGGATTCCACGGATGTGAAAATGACATTCGGGGCGACGGTCTTTAGCGCTGTCTCGACTGCCTGGATCATTTCAGGGGTCGCGGCCTCTTCGCCCTCTTGCGCCTGAATACGGACCATCGCGACGTGTTTGTTGTCTTCGCTGGTGGGGTCAAACACTTCCGAGATCGAGATGTCGCCCAGTTTCAGCGGGTCGAGTGCGGCGCGGTACGCGGCCACATCCACCGGCATCTCGCTTTGCGTGCGGACCGTGGTGCCGCCGCGAAAGTCGATGCCATAGTTCAGGCCCATGCTAAGCCAGACCGCCAGCGCCACCACGACGGCCACGCAGGATGCCCCGAAGGTGACACGGGCATGTTTGAAAAAGTCGATGTTGGTATCGTCGGGGATCAATCTCAAGCGCATGACGGAAGGCTCCTTAGACCGTGATTGTCTTGGGGCGACGGCGTTCAAACCAGAAGACCACCATCAGACGGGTGACGAAATATGCGGTAAAGACCGACGTGATGATCCCCAGCCCCAGCGTCACCGCGAAGCCGCGCACCGGACCGGAGCCGAGGGTGAACAGGATCACCGCGATGATAAAGGTGGTGATATTGGCGTCCAGAATGGCGCTCAGGGCGCGCTCATATCCCAGACTGATGGCGCGCGCAGGGCCTTTTGCGGTTTTCAGCTCTTCTCGGATGCGTTCAAAGATCAGCACGTTCGCGTCGACCGCCATGCCCACAGTCAAAACGATACCCGCAATGCCCGGCAGGGTCAGCGTGGCCCCGATCAGACTGAGCAGGCCAAAGATCATGCCGACGTTCACGATCAACGCGATATTGGCGAAAAACCCGAATAGGCCATAGGTGGCCCACATGAAAAACAGCACTGCGGCGAACGCGACGGTCGTTGCGATCTTGCCCGCGTCAATGCTGTCCTGACCCAACTCGGGGCCGATCGTGCGCTCTTCGACAAAGGTCAGACCCGCCGGCAGGGCCCCTGCCCGCAGCAACACGGCCAGGTTCGTCGATTCCTCGACCGAGAAGTTGCCGGTGATGATACCCGACCCGCCGGGGATCGCGCTTTGAATGGTGGGGGCGCTGATCACCTCATCGTCCAGCACGATGGCGAACGGTGCGCCGATATTTTCTGCCGTGTAAGTGCCGAATTTCCGCGCGCCGGTGGTGTCGAACCGGAAACTGACAGCAGGACGGCCGTTCTGGTCAAAGCTGGGCTGCGCATCGACCAGTTCTTCGCCGGTGACGACGGGGGCGGTTTCGATGATGTAAAACACGCCGGGTGCTTCTGCGTCGGGTAAAAGCGAATTGCCCAGACCGGGGGCCGCATTTTCATCCGCGCCCCGGTTCACCACGGGGTTGAAAGTCAGCTGCGCAGTGGTACCGATGATCGCCTTCAGCTCTGCCGCCGACCCGATACCGGGCACCTGGATCAGGATACGATCAGACCCCTGGCGCTGGATCGTGGGTTCGCGGGTACCGACCTCGTCGATCCGGCGGCGGATGATTTCCAGCGACTGCTGCATCGTCCGCTCGTCAGTCGCCTGCTTTTCGGCGTCCGACAGGGTGACGGTGATGATGTCGCCGTCGCCGTTTACCACGATATCGTTCTGTCCCGCACCGGTCAGGGTCTGCACAGGCCGCGCCAGCGTTCGCGTCGCCTCAAGCGCTTCGGCCATCTTGGCAGGGTCGTTGATCCGCACGCGCAACTCGCCCTCGGGCGCATCGACGCGGCGCACCGGCGTGATCGACCGCAGGCTGTCGCGGACCTCGGGCCAGGCTGCTTCCATCCGGCTGGCATAGACGTCAGCCACGTTCACTTCGGCCAGCAGATGCGCACCGCCGCGCAGGTCAAGACCAAGGTTGACCAAACGCTCTGGCAGCCATTCGGGCCAAAGTGCTTTTTGCGCCTCAAGCTCGGGCGTGGCACCGGCAACCTCGATCGCCTTGACCGCGTCGTTATGCTGCTCGACCGGGCCGTAGAACGCATTGGGCAACGCCAGCCACAGGCCAGTCGCACAGGTGAGGATGATCAACACCCGTTTCCACAGATCGATCTGAAGCATGGCTGAGGCCCTTCTTAAACGCTACTGCACCCGGCAGTTTATCCGCTACTTCGCCGGTTCGGTTTTCGACACGACGGTGGCGATGGTCGACTGCACGACGCGAACCTTGACGTTGTCGGCCAGCTCGACCTCAAGCTCGCCGTCGTCCTTGACCTTAACGACCTTGCCGATCAGACCACCTGCAGTGACCACCTGATCGCCCCGGCGCAGCCCTGCAACCATGGCCTGATGCTCTTTCACCTTCTTTTGCTGAGGGCGGATGAGCAGAAAATACATGATCGCGAAGATCAGG
>JBFGFW010000096.1:0-7810 GCA_041579395.1 Sulfitobacter sp. | reverse complement strand
CCCGACTGCACCGCGGCCCACAGGCTGTTCGAGGTTTCCCACATCGCCTGCCCGTCAGGCACGTTGGCGGCACAGACACCGGACGACCGCATCGGCAGATTATAGAACCGGCAAAGCTGGCCGGTCATCTGGGTCGCGCGCATGTATTCAGGGGTGCCAAACGCGGGCGCGCCGGTTTTCATGTCGACGTTCGACGTAAAGGTGCCAATGGCGCAGGGCGCACCGGGGTTGATGATCTGCGCCAGCACCACGGCGCATAGCGCTTCGGCCAGCGATTGCGCCACGGCACCGGACATGGTGACGGGGGCCATCGCACCGGCCAAGGTGAAAGGCGTGACGACCAGCCCCTGCCCGCGCCGCGCAAGGCGCATCCAGCCATCCAGCATCGGGATGTCGTGCTTGAGTGGCGAGGTTGAATTGATGTTGGTGTACATGCGCGGCGTGCTGTCAAATTCTTCATGGCTCAGCCCGCCGGCGATGCGTACCATTTCCATCACGTCTTCGACACGTTCCTTGCCCAGACTATAGGCGTGCATGACCTTGTCGGTGATGGTCAGCTTGTCAAAGAGCACGTCCAGGTGGCGGACAGAGGCGTGAATATCGACGGGTTCCACCGGGTACCCACCGGCGAAATGGATGCAGTTGAAATATTGGGTCAGCCGCAGCAGGTCCTGGCACATGGCCCGCGTGCCGGGCACTTTTGTACCAATCGCCATGTCCCAATAGTGTGGCGGCGACGACACGTTGCCAAAAACCAGATGCTTGCCGCCGATCGTGATCTGACGATCCGGATTGCGTGGGGTCAGGGTGAACTGCGATGGCGCGTGGGCGATCCATTCCATGACAAAGTCGCGGCCCATTCGGACATTCTCGCCATTCACGGTACAGCCCGCCTTGCGCAAGATCTCCAGCGCTTCGTGGTTCAGGAATTCGATCCCGATTTCTTCCAGGATGCGCATCGCCCCATCATGAATGGCGGCCACGCCTTCGGGGGTCAGCGGCTCTGTCGGATGGTCGATGTTGATCGGCGGGTTCCAAGGCATCTGCTCGATGACGGCACTGCCGCGTCTGGTCTTGGCACCGGCGCGCCCACCCCCGCGGGTTCTGCGTTTGGGATCGGAAACAGACATGGCATTCTCCTGGCTCTTATCGTCAGAAGGCATGATCTGCACGCGGCGGGCGTTCCCGTTACCGACCGGTCATGTCGTTTTCTACCGTCAGCGGGGTCAGCTGGACCGTTGATCCAGCCAGTCCGGAAGATGGCTGATGTCGGGCAGGACCACATCCGCGAACGGCGCAAGATCCGTCGCTGTGGCAAGTCCGGTCAGCACCGCGACACAGGTCATCCCGGCGGCCCGCCCGGCCTGCATGTCGTGGGTACTGTCGCCGATCATGGCGATTTGGCTGGCGGGCAAGTTGACGCTGGCGGCAAAGGCCAGCAACTGACCCGGTGCCGGTTTGGCACCATGCCCGGAATCAAACCCCGCAATGAAATCAAACAGCTGCGTCACGTCCGCAGCGTTCAGGTGTGCCAATGCCGGCGCTTCTGCGTCATTGGTGGCGACACCCAGACGCAGACCGCGCGCCCTGAAGGCGGTCAGCAGCGGCACCAGCGGCGTGGCCTCGCGTTGAGGCGCGTTTTCGGCCTCGTGGTTCAGGATGTCGATCAATGCGCGCGCCGACAGTTCAGGTACATGCGGGGCCAGAACCGCAACCACTTCGCCCGGCGTGCCCGCAATGACGATGCTGTCGGCGGCGAACTTCTGCGCCGACGTGTCAAACCCGATCTGCGCGCCCAAGGATTTGGCACGCTCTGCCGATCCTTCGCTGATCCGGGTCAGAAATGCGGTGGCCCATGCCTCCCAGGTGGCGGCGAAATCGAACAAGGTGCCATCCTTGTCGAAAAGTAGTCCGTTTATCCTGTTCATGTCCAATTCACCTGTGCGCCGCCCGGCAGCGCCTGTCGCGCCAGCATGATCCGGTCATAGGGAACCCGCACGGAATCGCAAAACGAAATCACCCAAGCGTCATCCATCATCAGAAAATCCAGCACCGCGCCCAAGAATGCAGGGTCACCCGCCCCATTGCGCAGATCATCGCTGGATGCACCTGTCGCATCCATGAATACGGGCATCAGGTCTTCGTGCGCGGCAAGCCACGCCAAAGCCTGAAGGGCAAGCGTTTCGGCGGCTTCTTGCTTAAACATATGCGTTTTCCCGACGGGTTTGAGGTTGGAAACTGTTTGTTAACGAATAGGGGCAAAAAGGGAGTTGGTGCCACGTAAATTTATGCGAGAGGAAAGACAAGTGCAGGGCAAGATCCTCATCGTTGATGCAATTGCCACCAACCGCATCGTGTTGAAGATCAAACTTTCTTCGTCCTTTTACGATGTAGTGCAGGCCACGTCGGTCGCTGAGGCGCTGGATCTTGCGAAACTACACAGTCCCGATCTGGTGATTACTGCGGCGACCCTGCCCGATGCGGATGCGGGTGCCCTGTGTGGTCAACTTGCCACTACGGTTCAGACGGCGCGGATTCCGGTGATGGCGGTCTGCGACAGCGAAGACGTGATGCTGCGCCGGGGACTTTTGGCATCGGGTGCACAGGATGTCCTGGTCAAGCCGCTTCAGGATGCCTTGTTGCTGGGCCGGGTGCGCAGCTTGATCCGGGCGCATCATTCGGCAGAGGAATGGCACATGCGCGATGAGGCCAGCCGGGTATTCGGTCTGGCCGAGCCTCAGAATAATTTTGTCGCCCCCGGTGTCGTTCAACTGGTCAGCGACGACAAGGCGTTGACGCATGTTTGGGCCACACAATTGCGCATGCGGTGCTGCGACAAGGTTTCTATTTCGTCACAGCGGGACGCCTTGAATTGTCTTAAGGGCAATGTGCTGCCGGATGCGTTCATTCTCGTGCTGAACGGGACTGCAGACTCCGATTTAAACCAGATGCATCTGATTTCGTCGATCCGGGCAAATGCTGGAACCCGCGACAGTGGCGTATTGGTGCTGCAATTGAAGCCCGATGCCGTGCTGGGGGCAAATGCTCTGGATCTTGGGGCTGACGATCTGATGTCAAATGGCTATGATCTTGAGGAGTTGGCGCTGCGGCTGACCGGATTGATTGCCCGCAAACGCCGTGCCGACAAGATACGGATCAGCATCGACGCCGGCCTGCGCGAGGCGATACATGATCCGCTGACGGGACTGTACAATCGACGTTTTGCCCTATCGGAACTGTCGCGCCTGGCGGATGCGTCCGGGCCGACGGACCGGCCCTTTGCTGTAATGCTGGCAGATATGGACCATTTCAAACGGGTCAATGATGCCTTTGGTCATGCTTCGGGCGACGCGGTTCTCGTTGAAACTGCGCGCAGGCTGCGGGGGCATCTGCGCCCCATCGATCTTGCAGCCCGCATCGGGGGCGAAGAGTTCCTCTTGATCTTGCCAGGCATCACGGAGCTTGAGGCAACCCAGATCGCGGAAAGATTATGCACCTCACTGCGCGACACCCCCTTTAAGGTGCCGGGCTGTATCGCCGGCATCACGATCACGGCAAGCATCGGCATCTGTATGGGCGGCAGCCTGATGGGGCCCGACATCTCTCGATCTGACCGCGCAGCCGCATTGGTGGACCGCGCGGATCAAGCGCTTTACGCCGCGAAAAGCAAAGGGCGAAATTGCGTGCGATTGAACAAGTCTGCGGCTTGACCGGCCAGCCGTCCGAACAAAACCTTTGCATTTGCGATCATCTCACGTTTAGTTACATCTAAAGGTTGTTTTAGACTTTGGATTTTGATTTAAAATGATTACCGATAAGCCCTTGATTGGCATCGTACTTATGCTGGGTTTTTGCATCGTTGCCCCGATCGGGGACGCTGTTGCAAAGTTGTTGGGGACTTCTGTACCACTCGCACAGGTGGTGTTGATCCGTTTTGCGGTGCAGGTTTTGCTGCTGTTGCCGCTGGTCTGGGCGGCAAAGTTGCCATGGCGGATGCGCGGGAAAACCCTTTGGCTGACGTTCGTACGCACGGTGCTGCACATTGCCGGCATCGCTGCGATGTTTACCGCGTTGAAATACCTGCCCTTGGCCGACGCCGTGGCGATTGTGTTTGTAATGCCGTTTTTCATGTTGGTCTTGGGCAAATACGCTTTGGAGGAGGAAGTGGGCAGCAGACGCCTGATCGCGTGCATCGTTGGTTTTGTCGGCACGGTTCTTGTCGTACAGCCCAGCTTCTCGCAGGTCGGTTGGCCTGCTCTGCTGCCGGTGTTCGTGGCGGCAAACTTCTCAGTATTCATGCTGGTTACCCGAAAGATCGCCAAGGAAACCGACCCGATCAGCCTGCAGGCCGTTAGCGGTTTCATCGCGGTACTGATCATGCTGCCGGTGTTGGCGTTCGGTCCCTCCTTCGGGGTGGAGGCGCTCAGAACGATCACGCCCGACGCCGCGCAATGGGGGCTGTTGCTGTCCATCGGACTTTTGGGCAGCATCGCCCATTTGCTGATGACGTGGTCGCTGCGTTATGCGCCGTCGGCCACCTTGGCACCAATGCAATATCTGGAAATCCCCGTCGCTACCCTGATCGGATTGCTTATTTTCGGTGATCTTCCCAATGGGCTTGCGGCGGTTGGCATCGCCATCACGATGGCTGCGGGGCTTTATATTGTCCTGCGCGAGGGGGCCATCCAACGGCGTCTGAACGCGACAGCGCGTCTGCAACCGGCCGAATAAGCCGCTTTGGCAGGATCAGCAACGCAGACGGCTCTGCCATGCTAATCATCAGCGGCCCAGTCGCCTGATTTGACGTGCCGATCTGCGTCAGCGGATCGAACGGCAATTGATCAATAGGCCATTTCAGCCCGGTGCTGCGCCCGCTAACTGGCCCCAATGGAAAGATCGAAACGATGTCACCCGCCACGGTCGGAAGGGCGATCCGGGGCGGGGCAAGCAAGACGATCTGACTGTCCGCCAATAGGATGCACGGTCGGTGGGCATGGCGGGCAAGGGTGTGAAACGCCGCAAGCTGGTGGTCAATCCGCCCTCCGCAGAACCCCACGCCAATCACGAGGGGGGCCGTGACCGAACGCAAAGCCTTGTCAAAATCCGTAGTTTCCTGTTCACTTATCTTGAATTGACGGTCCGGGGGGATCTTTGAAAGCGTATCTGCTGCTACTGAATCGAAATCACCGATCAGCGCTTCGAGGTTCAGGCCTGACTTGACCGCAAAATCCGCTCCGCCATCTACGGCAACGCAAAAAGGGGCGATGATTAAGGCCTCGGAAAGCTCTTCGATGTTAGCTTGACCCGCGCCGATAAGGGTGACTGGCCCGGAATTGGCAACAATCTTTTCGTTCACTGTCTTTTCTCGCAATTTTGGAAACCAGCCACAAAGATGACATTAAATGATACGGTGCGGGGCACAGATTCGTGCCGCTTTAGACTTGAACACCATGGTAGACAGTAAGCTGCAAAACGGCAGAGGACGACCATCCGATGATCAATAATAATAAGATTCTGACGGTTTCTTACGGCACGTTCTCGTGCACGTTGGAAGGCTTCGATGATTCATTCGGCACCATGAAGGCGATTGCAGAGTATTTTCGCGATCTGGCATCGGAAGATCGCTATTTTGGCGCAGAACCTCCGCAACCGGATGCCGAAATGCTTGCACATATTGCGCAGAAAGAAATCTCGCGCCGGGTCCAGGCCCGCCAGCAGGACGGTAAGATCGTCCTGAGCGCGCGCCAAGATGGCGATGAAGCAGCGGCCACACCCCGCGGATCACTGTCTGCACCAACAGATCGGTCTGCGGTATCGACTTCCTTTGCGCCGCGCCGGCCCAACGAAATATCAACCTATTATGATGCGTACCGGTTGAATGCGCTCAAAGTCGCGATCTCAGTGCAACCTGCCGTCCCCGCTGCCCCTGCCCACGAAAAGTCGGCCGCCGCCGAGGTCACCAAAGAGGCGGAGGCCCAAACAGTCGGTGCGGATGCGCCCAAAGTCGAAGCGCCCGAAGCCACAACAACGCATGTTCCCACCCCCCATACAGAAGTGCCGGTCGATGCGCCCGCCGCCGTAGAATCGTCCGAAAAACCTGAAATTATCCCACCGCCTTTCGTCACTAAAGCGCCAACTGAGCAGCCAGACATGTCCGATCTGGACATCGTGCCAGGCCAGCCAGACGAGGAGATCGAGGCGTTTTTCGCAGAAAGCCTCAAGACCGACCAAGCTGGGGATGAGTTGGAAGAAGACGCAGAAATCACTGAAATTGCGGCACCAGTGCCCGCACTCGCGGTTCGGGAAAGCATTGCCGCAAAATTGCAGCGCATTCGCGCAGTCGTCTCGAGCCAAGGTTCCAAGGCCGTTTTGCCTGACTACACCGAAGACGAACACGCAGAAGAAACCACTGCCGACGCCGCTGAACCGGACACGCAGGCAATTGTCGCAGACGCAGTTCACGATATCGAAGAGGCCCTGGAACAAGATGATGTAATCGCAACCGCGGACGCGGCGTCCCATATCGTAGAAGATGGTGAGGAGGACGAGGAGGACATTACCGCCCTGCTAAGCCGACTGGAAACGCAGGACGATGCCCAAGAACAGCCAGAGCACAGCGGTGCGACGGCAGATCAAAGCCTAGACAACGACGCCGACGCCGACGCCGAAACCGACCTGTTGGGTCAGGAGGATCAAGCTGACACGGCCCCACGCGGACGTGTAATCAAAGTCAAACGCGCCGATCTGGAGCTTGCGATCGCCAAGGGCGCGCTTGAGGAATACGCGACTGACGGCGACGAAGACCAGCCCAATGAAGCGCTGCAGGACCCGCAGCCAAGTGATGCGAGCGAAGATGATCTGTCGGCAAACGTCGCGTCCTCAGATCGCTCAGATGCAGAATCAACCCTGTCAGCGGAAGAGGAAGAGGAACTGGCCCGCGAACTGGCCGAGGTTGAAGCGACCCTTGCTGGCAATGAAGAGGAAGACGACGATTCACCGATGCGCACTGCGTCTGCGCGCCGTCACCTGCCCTCGCTGGATGCGGATCAGGGGTCTGATATGAACAGGCTTCTGGCCGAGACAGACAACCAGATGGACGATCCGGAAGGGGCCACTCGCCGGAATGCGATTACTCATCTGCGCGCCGCCGTTGCCGCCAAGAAAGCCGATTTCGCCCTTGGCGCAGCGCAGACCCCAGATGAAGACGACGATGCATATCGCAATGACCTTGCCGAGGTTGTAAAACCTCGCCGTCCCGTCAGCGGCACCGTGCGCACCGAACGCCCGTCCGACGCCCGTCCCGCTCCCTTGAAGCTGGTGGCAGAACAGCGGATCGACATAAATGTGCCCAGATCGGGGACACCTGTGCGCCCTCGTCGTGTTGCAGCCGTCGCAGTCGCCGAAGCAGTCAGCCCGACAGCCAGTGGATTTGCCGAATTTGCGGCTGAAATGGGTGCAAGAAAGCTGCCGGAGCTTCTGGAAGCTGCTGCGGCCTATATGTCCTTCGTCGAAGGGCTGGATCAGTTCTCGCGCCCTCAACTGATGAACACAGTGCGCCAGGCCGACAAGGAAGACTTTAGCCGCGAAGAAGGCTTGCGGTCATTCGGGCAATTGCTGCGCGCCGGAAAACTGGAAAAGCTTGATGGCGGGCGGTTCAAAGCTTCAGATGATATCGGGTATCACCCCGATGCCCGCGCGGCAGGCTGATCCGATCCCACTAGACCAAGACAGTCCCGATGTCTTACGGCCTGTCCGGATCGTCCCGTGAATTGTCTTGGCCCACGCCCTTGAAGATAAATTTGAAAGGGAT
>JBFGFW010000095.1:0-7932 GCA_041579395.1 Sulfitobacter sp. | reverse complement strand
GTTGTGTCCAAGATCAACGACTAAGCCGTAGGGTGGGGTTCCACCCCACGCACCGCTGACACGACCCAAAGGCCGCCCCCGACAACGGGGCGGCCTTTTGCCATCGCACCCCGCATCTCTGCTGACAAATCACTGCGGGTACGCTAGGGTTCTTCCATGAGAATCCTATTCCACGGTTTGCGCAAATTCTGTGTCCTTCTGCTTCTTCTCTGCCCCGCGTTTGCGATGGCGGGAGAGTTCGACCGCTTTGCCGGCACGTACAAGGGTGAGGCCGAGTTCGTCTTTGAAGGCGAGGTGCAGCGCCGCGATATGTCCACCACCATCAAGCCCACGAAAGACGGGTTCCTTCTTAGTTGGACATCGGTCAGCTATAAAAGCGACGGTCGTACCAAGGAGAAGACCTATACGATCGAGTTTACGCAAAGCGATCGCAACAACCTCTACAAATCCGCGATGAAAAGAGACGTGTTTGGCAAGCGCACCCCGCTCGACCCCCTGAAGGGTGAGCCTTTCGTTTGGGCGAGATTAGAGGGCGATACCCTTTCGGTCTACTCGCTGCTCATCGACGAGACCGGGGAATACGAAATTCAGGAATACCACCGCACATTGGTGGATGGTGGGCTGGAGCTGCTTTTCATGAGGGTGGCAAACAGGTCCACGACAAAGGAAATCAGGACGCTGTTGGTACGGCAATAGACGCCTTCGTGGTTCTTTCGATCCCGTCTAATCTGAACGAATGAACATCGCTATTCCAAGCGGCCGCGATTATGTGTGCCCCAGACAAGCCGTCGATGATCAAAGTCATCTGTCAGGGTCGGTTTGACCACCTTGAAGAACGGCGACAGGTCAAAGTCGCGTGGCGTGAACAGGGAATGGTGCCGGATGTGGTAAAGTTCTTTCCGGGCAAACGAACCCGCTGTGCCATGGACGGTGATTGTCGGCAAAATCGGGTATCTGATCGATTGAAACGCCTGCGCAATCAAAGACGAACATATCGCACGGGTCGGATCGCCAGACCCCAGAGACAGCAGACGTCGTCGCCAGCGTACCGGAACGGGCGGTGTCGGAAAGAAATAGCGCAGCAGGTCAAAGATGTTGCGCATGTCATACCGCAGCCCCAGCTTTCCGATCATGAACGTCAAAACCGCGTCGCGTTCCTGTTCATTCAGACCTACGGGACGGCAAATGCGGGTGTTGTAGGTTTCATATTTTGACAATTTGACGGCGACGCAACCTTCGGCGAGGTTCACTTCGATCAACCTTGGACGTTCTGACCCGTCAACAGGCAGGGGCAGACTGTCACCCACATAGATTGCCGAGTGTGACCATGTGGATTGAGTTAGATACTTGATCGCGGTGGAAACGCGTTCATTGCCTTCGACCAGCAACACGTCTCCGGGCTGAAGTGTCCGGCACAACGTCGCATAGTCAGAGGGGGTAAATGGTTCATAGCCAGAGCACTTCTTGCGAAGCTTTTTTGCAAGGCGGCGACCGATCCACTCCAGCGTCCCGTCGACCGCGTTATCGACCATAGTACCGATGTTTAAGCTCCTTTTCGAATAAAATTGCTGTTTCACCAGTATATCACAGCATGTAGCGTTGGTGCGTTACAGCAGGGCACATTTGCGTCAGCACCCCCGGCACGGTCGCAAATCTTCAAGATGGGTGCCAAACGCCATCGTGCCAATCCTGCGCAAATCCGCCTGCGCCCGTGAATTCCCCTCTTGCGTCCTGAAACGACTCCCCCTATGAAGCCCAAGTCTCAGCGGGGTGCGTTTTTACGTGCCCCGTTTGATTTACGACAAAACGCAATGAAGGGCCGTGATGAGGCGTCTCTTCCTCTTCGTTTCTACTCCCAATGAGGGATGATGACATATGGCACAAAGCCAAAATATCCGCATCCGTTTGAAGGCGTTCGATTACCGCGTGCTGGATGCGTCCACACAGGAAATCGTTAACACCGCCAAGCGTACCGGTGCATCTGTTCGCGGCCCAATCCCGCTGCCGAACAAGATCGAAAAATTCACAGTTCTGCGTGGCCCACACGTTGACAAGAAATCCCGTGACCAGTTCGAAATCCGCACGCACAAGCGTCTGCTGGATATCGTTGATCCGACCCCCCAGACCGTGGACGCGCTGATGAAGCTTGACCTGGCCGCTGGTGTGGACGTCGAGATCAAGCTGCAGTCATAAGCGTAGGAGGGTAATATTATGTTGCGCTCAGGCGTTATTGCAAAAAAAGTCGGCATGACCCGTTTGTTCATGGATGATGGTCGTCAGGTTCCTGTCACCGTTCTTCAGTTGGACAAGCTGCAGGTTGTCGCACAGCGTACCACCGAAAAGGACGGCTATACTGCCGTTCAGCTTGGTGCAGGTACAGCCAAGGTCAAGCGCACGTCGCAGGCCATGCGTGGGCACTTCGCTATTGCGAAGGTAGAACCCAAGCGCAAGGTTGCGGAGTTCCGCGTGGACCCCGAAGCCATGTTGAAAGTCGGCGAAGAAATCATCGCCGATCACTACTTTGCAGGTCAGTATGTTGACGTTGCGGGCACTTCCATCGGTAAGGGCTTTCAGGGCGCGATGAAGCGTCACAACTTTGGGGGTCTGCGTGCGACCCACGGTGTTTCCGTGTCGCACCGTTCGCACGGCTCCACTGGCCAGTGTCAGGATCCGGGCAAGGTTTTCAAAGGCAAGAAGATGGCCGGTCACATGGGTTCCGCCCGCGTCACCACCCAGAACCTTGAGGTTGTCAAAACCGATACCGCACGTGGCCTGATCATGGTCAAGGGTGCTGTACCAGGGTCCAAAGGTGGTTGGGTGACAGTCAAGGATGCGGTGAAAAAGCCGTTCCCCGAAAATGCGATTCTGCCCGCCGCGTTACGTTCTGCCGCTGAAGAAGCGCATAAAGCCGCTGAAGAAGCCGCCGCCGCAGCAGCAGCCGAGGCCGAAGCAGAGGCCAAGCGTCTGGCCGAAGAGCAAGCCGCTCAGGAATCTGCCGCGTTGGCAGAAGCCGAAGCGTCGATTGAATCGGACAAGGACAAAGCTGGCGATCAAAGCGAGACTTTGGACGAGACCAAGAAGGAAGGTGACGAATGAAACTTGATGTCATCAAACTCGACGGCGGTTCAGCTGGATCGGTAGACCTGGACGAGGCGCTGTTCGGCCTTGAGCCACGCGCCGACATCCTGCACCGCGTCGTCCGCTGGCAGCGTAACAACGCGCAGCAGGGTACGCACAAGGTCAAGACACGGTCCGAGGTCAGCTATTCGACCAAGAAGATCTATCGTCAGAAGGGTACCGGCGGCGCACGCCACGGGGCACGTTCTGCACCGATCTTCCGTGGTGGCGGTATCTACAAGGGTCCAACCCCGCGTAGCCATGGCCATGAACTGACCAAGAAGTTCCGTAAGCTGGGTTTGCGTCACGCTTTGTCTTCCAAGGCAAAGACAGGCAACCTGGTCATCATCGACGATGTCACATCGGATGGGAAAACCGCAGCTTTGGCAAAACAGGTCAAGAACCTGGGTTGGAAGCGCGCGTTGATCATCGATGGTGCGTCCGTGAACGAGAACTTTATGCAAGCCGCGCGCAACATAGAAGGTCTGGATATCCTGCCGTCGATGGGTGCAAACGTCTATGACATCCTCAAGCGTGATACCCTTGTGATCACCAAAGCGGGGATCGAAGCACTGGAGGCCCGTTTGAAATGAGCACCAAGCACGAACACTACGATGTGATCCGCAAGCCAATCATCACCGAGAAGGCAACAATGGCGTCTGAAAACAACGCCGTCGTCTTCGAAGTGGCAATGGGCAGCAACAAGCCAATGATCAAAGAAGCTGTTGAAGCGCTCTTTGGTGTCAAGGTGAAGGCCGTCAACACGTCCATCACCAAAGGCAAGGTCAAGCGGTTCCGCGGCCAGATGGGCCGTCGGCGGGACGTGAAAAAGGCTTATGTCACCCTCGAAGAGGGCAGCTCGATCGACGTGTCGACCGGTCTGTAAGCTAACCTGTTCATGAGTTTGAAAAGGCCCTCGCGCAAGTGGGGGCCTTTTTCGTTGGAAAGTAAGGTCTGCCGATCGCCGTTCCGCAAATCACAAGCTAAATGACGGGCAGGTCTGCAATGATGTCGGAACCAATGCCCGCAGTTTGCGTTGGTCACCCAGTGATGCTCGCCTGTGACACCTCGCGTTCATACAAAATCAATTAACCAAGGATACCTCATGTCGATTGCAGAAGCACTTTCCTTGGAGCCCAATTCCACCCGCGCCAAAATCCTGTCGGACGTAAATCCCGATGATTTCTCTTGGGCACTGCCAATCATGCGCGCGGGGTATGCGGGCAGGGGGCTGGTCTATCTGGTCGTGGCAGGCGTGTCGTTGTGGTCGGTGGCGCAGGGCGGGCAGGCGCAGGGCACCAAGTCTGCGATGCAATCCATGGGCGGCGGGATCGGAACCTTTCTTGTGGTTTGTATCGCTGCGGGCATGTTCGCCTATGCGATCTGGCGTCTGATCGACTGCATCTGGGACCTTGAGGCTTATGGAACCGACGCCAAGGGGATCATCGCCCGCGCTGGTATGACCGTCACGGGGCTGGTCCATGCTGGGATCGGTGTCATTGCCATAACGGCATTGGGCTTTGCGTCGTCGGGGTCCGGTGGCAAGTCCATGCTGACAGACGTGCTGCACACGCAAACCGGCGCTTGGGCGGTCGGGATCGCTGGTGTGCTGACCGTGGCCACCGGATTCTACTATCTCTACAAAGCCGCGGCCCAAACTTACCGAGAGCACCTGCGCGCCAACCAGTTTACCCTGCATTGGAACCCGTTGTTGCGGGCCGGTGTCGCCGCGCAAGGCGTCAGCATAGCAATCATCGGCGGTCTGATCATCTATGCGGCGCTGCAGGCCGATGCGTCTGATGCGGGTGGCCTTGGCTCTGCGTTCGAATGGCTGCATGCACAGGCGTACGGGCGCATTTTGGTGGCGGTTCTATGCGTCGGGCTGCTGGGATTTTCGCTGTTTTGCTTTGTGAACGCAGCCTACCGGATCATTCCCAAGGCGGCAGATGATTCCGTGCAGAACATCACCGCCCGCCTGAAGCAAAAGGCGTCAGACGCGATGTCTTAAACGGTAACGGGGCGACGTGCGGGCAGCGCGTCCCGGATCGCCCCCGACCGATCTTTATCCCCTGACGGCATGCAATGACGGTCGGGCGAAATCGTCCACCTTGGATGTTTATTTCGCAAAGCGGGTTGCGCTTTTCGAGGCAGACGCCCATATGCATCAAGCGACGTTACAACATCTATCGTTATTTCTGCTCCTTACGGCTCAGTCATTCGATCTTTCACTGACTTAGCCGATCTGCCGCATTCCGCGGGCAGTCTTTATCTAGGAGTACGACGATGGCTACTGGCACCGTCAAATGGTTCAACACAACTAAAGGTTTTGGCTTTATCGCCCCCGATGGCGGCAGCAAAGACGTGTTTGTGCACATCTCAGCTGTTGAGCAAGCGGGCCTGACAGGTCTGTCCGATGATCAGAAAGTTACTTTCGACATCGAATCCGGCCGCGACGGTCGTGAATCAGCGACCAACATTCAGCTGGCATAAGCCGGTCAGCCCCTGCGGGGGCTAATGTTTGAGAATTGGGATGGGCGTGGCTTTAGGGTCGCGCCCTTTTCGTTTGCGCATCCGGCAGCCAAATGCCACCCGAGCATAGCCGAGCCTTCCTGGGCGGCCTGATGCCTGCGTCCGTCGAGGTGCAAAAGTGCGTTGAACAAGGCTCCGCATGCGGTCCCCCAAACCTGCTTTCAACATTCTTGAATCTGATTTAGGATGTTCCGACGAATTGGGGGGGTTTACGCCCTAAAGTCGGTTTATTCTGGTATTGGTAAGACCATGGGCGCTTTGTCCAAGCGTTCAAGGAGTGTGTATGAGCGTTGAGAAAGATATTGTCCGCTGGGATGTGCCCAACGACATGGCAATTGCCGAGGCGGTTCGCCATGCGCGTATTGCCTTGTGCATCTCTGATCCGAATCTTCCCGACAATCCGATCGTTTTTGCCAACGATGCTTTTCTCGATCTGACCGGTTACGATGCGGACGAGGTGCTTGGGCGAAACTGCAGGTTTCTTCAGGGTCCCGACACCACGACGCAGAGCGTGAAGTCGATCAGAAACGCCATTGCACGTCAGGTCGTTGAAACGGTCGAAGTCGTGAATTATCGCAAGGATGGCACAAGCTTTATCAACGCGCTTCAGATCGGTCCGATACTGGACAAAGACGGGAACATTTTATTCTATTTCGGATCACAGCTGGATGTCACCGAAAAGCGCGATGCCGAAATGCAGGCACGCAAACTTGCCGATCTGGAATTAACCCACCGTTTGCGCAACATCGTCAACATCATGACTGTAATCATTCGGATGTCGGTCAAGGATGAGAGCGACGTCAATGCGTTCAGCACGCTGATCTCGCAGAGGTTACGGGCATTGGGGGAAGCGCATTTTCAGACGGTAAATCTACCCGAAAAGCAGAATCTGAGCTTTGATGTCTTGGCTGATACAATTCAGGCCGCCTATTCCCCGTTGGGGGAACAGCATTTTCACCTTTCTGGCCCCAAGCTGGTCCTGCCGACCCGACTGATATCGTGCCTTGCGCTTGTGCTGCATGAGCTGGCCACGAATTCCGTCAAGCACGGGGCCTTCAGCGCTGAAACCGGGATCATCGATCTGGTGTGGGACATCCAGACCGACGCCGGGAAAAAGGCGATCATATTCAAATGGCGCGAAATGAACGGGCCCGAGGTGCACCGGTCGGATCGCCGCAGTGGATCGGGGATAATCGATAATCTGGTCAGAGCCGTGAGCGGGTCGATCGATTTCGATTGGGACACGTCTGGTCTGATCGTCGATGCGCGTTTTCCGCTCTAAGATTCTTTCCGCTTTCGGATAACTCGGCCGATCGACCCTTATTGCCGTGAATTGTGGGCAACCACACTTGACCCTTACCCCCATCCCCCCTAAACGACCCCATCGGCAGTGCCCCGGATTCGTCCGGGGCTGTGTCGTTCTGCGCCGTGGTGGGATGAATTCCACCCTACGCAGGTCGGACAGGGGGGTTCTTTGTCTGGCGTCTCAATTGGGGACCTTCGGGGCCCTATAACCATCTCGGCCCCAACACGTGGGCGTCGGGCACAAGCAAAACGGAAGACAGAAAACATGGCACTCAAGTCGTATAAACCGACGACGCCAGGCCAGCGTGGGCTGGTACTGATCGACCGTTCGGAGCTTTGGAAAGGTCGCCCTGTAAAGGCCCTCACAGAGGGTCTTAGCAAGCACGGCGGACGGAACAACACCGGACGGATCACAATGCGTCGCAAGGGTGGTGGTGCAAAGCGCCTCTACCGCATCGTCGATTTCAAGCGCAACAAGCTGGACATGTCCGCAGTTGTCGCACGTATCGAATATGACCCTAACCGGACGGCATTTATCGCACTGATCCAGTACGAAGATGGCGAACAGGCCTACATCCTGGCCCCTCAGCGTTTGGCTGTCGGTGACAAGGTGATTGCGTCGGCCAAGGCCGACATCAAGCCTGGCAACGCGATGCCATTCTCGGGCATGCCCATCGGTACGATCATTCACAACATCGAAATGAAGCCAGGCAAGGGCGGTCAGATCGCACGCGCCGCCGGTACCTACGCCCAGTTCGTAGGCCGTGATGGTGGATACGCTCAGATCCGTTTGTCCTCGGGCGAACTGCGTCTGGTGCGTCAGGAATGCATGGCCACCGTCGGTGCCGTGTCCAACCCCGACAATTCGAACCAGAACTACGGTAAAGCGGGCCGCATGCGTCACAAGGGCATCCGCCCGTCTGTGCGTGGTGTCGTGATGAACCCGATCGATCACCCGCATGGTGGTGGTGAAGGCCGGAC